>JAFQHB010000197.1 GCA_017398165.1 Bacillota bacterium | reverse complement strand
TCACCATAAAAGATATCGCGCACTACCCTCTCCAGCAGCCCGCAATCCTGATAAAGCAGTGTCACCGCCTTGGCCGATACGTTCTTGCCCAGCAGCCACTTCCACAGCTTCAGCAGGCTGCGTACATCGGCACGCAGCTCCTCCTCAGTCGCCTCCAGCGCGGCAGTACGCACGATGGCGCCCATACCGGCGGGCAGCATCCCACGCACCAGCCCGATCAGACGCTGCCGCTGCTCTTCATCCTCGATACGGCGGCTGATGGATATGCAGCCTGCCGTCGGCCGCAAGACCAGAAAACGCCCCGGCAGATTGGGATTCATCGTCAGGCGCGCGCCCTTGCTGCCGGTCGGCCCCTTGGCGACCTGCACCATCACTTCCTGTCCGGGGTGCAGCACCTTGTTGATCGGCGGCTCGTCCTCCAGCAGCTTGCCGGTCTCGTCCACGTGACGTGCCACCGCATCCCGCACATGCAGAAAGCCGTTTTTCGCCTCGCCAAAATCCACGAAAGCCGCCTGCATAGCCGGCAGCACAGCATTAACCCGACCTTTATATATGCTGCCGACAATACTGTGCTCGTGGTTGCGCTCAAAAAAGACCTCCGTCAGGCGATCATCCTCCAACACTGCCACCATAGTCTCCAAATCATCCTGCTTGACAACAATATTCCTGTTCATTTACCGCCACATCTCCATCCCAGTTTTTTCTGGCAACTATTTTCTTATCACGATACGATTTATTGCAATATTATTTATACTAAACATAACAAGGTTTTGAGGTCACCCCGCGTCCGCGATCCCCCCAATGAAATCATTACGGGCGCAGCGCGTTCCCCGCCGCATCCAGCACATACAGGCCGGTGCGCGCCGTCTGATAATCCACCCCGGCCGGTATCAGATACTCCAATACCTCCAACGGCTTGGCACTGCCCCCCTCGGTAAAGGGGATATCCAGCAGCAGCAAATTACCCTGCAGCTCTACACTGCGGATACCGGACTTCAGATCGACGGTCTTATCACCTTTCTTGGGGTGATGCCGCACTATCTCTACCTTTTCCGCCTGTTGGAAAGCCGCCAGATTGGCCGCTGCCTCAGCCAGCAGCACATCGTCCTGCGGCAGCACCGCTTCATATGAGGTCAGATTGATGACCGCCATCAGTGCCTTGGCCGGCAGTGCCAGTTCTCTGGCCTCCAGCATACGCACGCCTTTGGGCAGTGCGTCATTCAGACGGCGGCAAAATTCCTCCGGAGCCATATCCTCTTTCAATACGATATCGCCCCATTCACAGCGGCCCTCGATACCCACACCGCGCGGCGGGCCAAAGCTGATCCTCGGATGCGGATTGAAGCCCTCCGAATACGCCACCGGCAGCGCCGCCCGCATCAGAGCCCTGTTAAAAAGCTTCAGCACATCCAGATGCGAGAGAAACTTCACTACCCCGCTCACACTATAAGCAAAACGCACGGTCATCATCCGCAGCCACCTCCTTGCCGCCCTGCGGGGCACAGTATTGGTTATCACATTCCAGCGCAGGGCAAACGCCGCAGCCGCTGCAGCGTCCCTTGCGGCAATCCTGCGTTGTCTCGGCGGCAGCAGCCTTCTGCCACTCACGCCACAGCCAGCGCCGGCTCACCCCGGCGTCGATATGTTCCCAGGGCAGCACCTCATCCTGCAGGTAAACCCGCCCGGCATAAGCCTCAGCGTCTATCCCGCAATTTTCAAAGGCCTGCATCCACTTCTCATAATCAAAATGCTCGTGCCAGGAATCAAACCTGCAGCCCAGCCGGTGCGCCTCCAGCAGCGCCGCCCCCAATCGGCGGTCGCCGCGGCTAAAGACACCCTCCAGAAAGCTGACCGGCACGTCGTGGCAATTCAGACGCGCGTTTTTGATCGAACGAAACTCGTTATACAACAGGTCGCGCTTTCTGGCCAATTCCTCGCGGCTGTTCTGGCCAAACCACTGGAAAGGCGTATGCGTCTTGGGCACAAAGAATGAAACGCTGACGGTGATATTCAGCGGGCGGCGTCTGCCGTGTACCGGCGCTGCGCTGCGCCCCAGCGCCAGGATATGCCGCGCCGTTTCGGCTATGCCCAGCAGATCTTCGTCCGTCTCAAAGGGCAGCCCCGCCATAAAATACAGCTTGAACGAAGACCACCCGGCCTCCACCGCCGCACGGATAGCCGCGTCAATATCATCCTCGGTGACGCCCTTGTTGATGATATCCCGCAGACGCTGCGTACCGGCCTCCGGCGCCAGGGTAAAGCCGGATTTACGCACCTGCTGTATCTTCTCGGCCAGACCGACCGATATCGCATCCACACGCAGGCTGGGCAGTGATACGTTCACACCTTTGGGCCCGTGCTCCGCCAGCAGATCATCGATCAGCGAGCTGACGCACGAATAATCCGCTGTCGAGAGGCTTATCATACCCAGCTCATCATAGCCGGTACCATCCAGCGCCCGTGCCGCCTGCTCACGCAGCACCGCCGGTGATTTCTCACGCACCGGGCGGTATATGATACCTGCCTGGCAAAAACGGCAGCCGCGATTGCACCCGCGCATCACCTCGATCACTGCACGATCATGCACGATCTGGGCAAAAGGCACTATCTGATCCTGCGGGAAAGGCACGCTGTCCATATCGCGGATGATGCGCTTCTGCACCGTCTGCGGTGCGCCATCGGC
>JAFQHB010000196.1 GCA_017398165.1 Bacillota bacterium | reverse complement strand
GCCAATCATTATCGTCTGCCGTATCCCGAGCAGTTGGCGAAGGAGCTGGACAGAGAGCGCAAACAGATCGCGGATAAAGAGAAAGCGGAAAAATCCGAGGATAATGTCCCGGAGGCTGTTGCCGGAGAAAAGGCCGAAAATAATGATAAGGCTGATAAGGCTGATAAAACCGATGCCAAAGCTGTGAAGAATAAGGGTGCTGATAAGAAGTAGCCTGAGAAGCTGCGCTCTGTCACGCACACCGTTTGACGCTTCGCCCCCGATGGGGCGGGTGTGCGGGGATTTGGCTGATGGTGAGGAGACTTGAGAAACAGGTCTGATAAAATTAAAGGGTAAATGGGTAAATTATGAAACTGATCTTGAATAATGAGACAAAATGGCGGCTGCCGGTGGCGTGGATGAGTGCGCTGGCGGCGGCTGCCCGGCATACGCTGGCGGCAGAGCGGCTGGATGGCGCCAAACAGAGCGGCTTGCTGCCGAATACGCTGGAGATATCGGTGACGCTGGTGGATAATGCCGCGATACACGAGCTGAATCGTGAATTCCGTGGGGTGGACAGGCCGACGGATGTGCTTTCCTTCCCGCAGTACCAGCCGGGTGAGGCAGTGATGCCATATTCCAGCCTGGGGGATATCGTGATCTCGCTGCCGCGGATGGCGGAGCAGGCGGAGGAATTCGGGCACAGCCAGCAGCGGGAATTCTGTTTCCTTTTCGTGCATGGTCTGCTGCATCTGCTGGGGTATGACCACGAAGTATCGGCAGAGGAAGAAAAGCTGCATTTTGGCCGGCAGGAGCGCATACTGGCGGAGATCGGGGTGAACAGATGACGAACATAGATCTGGACGCATATTTTGGGCATAAGGCCGAGCCGGAGGGGTTTCGCTCCGGCTTTGTGGCGCTGACGGGGCGGCCGAATGCCGGCAAGAGCACACTGCTGAACCGGCTGCTGGGGCAAAAGGTGGCGATAGTATCGGACAAGCCGCAGACTACCCGCACCAAAATACAGGGCATCTATACCGATGAGCGTATGCAGGCGGTATTCTTTGATACGCCGGGCATCCACAAGCCGAAAAGCCGTCTGGGCGAGTATATGAACAAAGCGGCGGATTCCGTCTGCGGGGATGTGGATGTGATCTGCTATCTGGTGGATGCCAGCAAGCCTTTTTATAAGAGTGACGAGGTGATCTGCACGCGGCTGCTGGCCGGTAAAGCGCCGGTATTTCTGCTGCTGAACAAGATCGACCTGCTGACCGGGGAGCAGGCGGCGGCGCTGCGGGATGAATGTGCGGCCAGATTCCCTTTTGCGCGGGTGCTGCTGCTGTCGGCGGCGGCGGGTGATAACGTGGACGAGCTGATGGACGCACTGTATCAGGAGCTGCCGGCAGGGCCGCGATATTTTGATGAAGAGCAGGTGACGGACCAGCCCGAGCGGCAGATTATGGCTGAGATCATCCGCGAGAAGCTTTTCCACGCGACACGTGATGAGATACCGCATTCGGCTGCGGTGATGATCGAGCAGTATAAGCGGCGCGAGAACGGAATGCTGTATCTGGAGGCTTATATTTATGTAGAGCGTGACAGCCAGAAAGGTATCGTCATCGGCAGGGGCGGCTCGATGCTGCGGCAGATCGGCAGCGCGGCCAGAAAAGAGCTGGAGGAGCTTTTTGACGAGGAGATATTCCTCGACCTGCGGGTAAAGGTACGCAAGGATTGGCGGGATGACCCGCGTCTGCTGCGCGGTCTGGGATATGACGAGAAGAAGCTTTGATTTTTTACTAAGTTTGTTTTTGGGGGTTGTACCCCGCGGCGAAAGTTCGGAGGCTTTGCCCGCTGATTTCTCACGGTAGGGCGTGGGGTGATGCCGGGGCGGCTGTTTTTCGTCGGCATTGTTCTTTTGGCGGGTATTGTCTGAAAAATATCGGAAAGGCTGGTAATTATGGATACTCGTGCCAGGACAGATGAATGCGTGGTGCTGCGCGGGCGGGATTTTGGTGATGCCGACCGCATATTGGTGCTGCTTTTCCGTGAGCACGGCAAGCTTTCCTGTATTGCCAAGGGGGTGCGCCGCCCGAAAAGCCGCCTGAAGGCTTCGACGCAGCTTTTTTCTTACAGCCGGGTGACGTTCTCGGCCGGGCGGGGGAGTCTGGGTGTGGTGACCCAGGGCGAGGCGGTAGACAGCCTGCCGGCACTGCGCGATGATCTGACCTCTATCGCCTGTGCTTCTTATGTGGGCGAGCTGCTGGATGCGGTACTGCCGGAGGGCAAAAAGCAGGAAAACATATTTATTCTGGCGGTGACGACGCTGACGCTGCTGGCCGGGGCGGAGGATCCTTTCCTGATATTAAAGTATTTTGAATTGCGGCTGCTGGCCGAGCTGGGCTATCGCCCTGAGCTGGAGCGGTGTGTGGGCTGCGGGCGGGGCGTGGATGCGGCACGGTTTTATATCGATCCGCCGCGGGGCGGCCTGCTGTGCCGGGCGTGCAACGGCGGTGACCGCCGGACGGCAGAGATCTCGGCCGGGGCGGTGATGACGCTGGAACGCCTGCTGCGCTGGGATCTGCGGCGGATATTCAATCTGCGAATCAGCCCGGATGCGCGGCGGGAGATAGATAACGCGCTGGCAGCTTATCTGGAGTATCATCTGGGATCCCCGGCGGCACGGGCACGGGCCAATCTTTCGCTTTATTGGCAGCCTTAGGCGTGAAACCTGCGGAATATTGCGGCTGATGTTGACAAATATAGCCTGAATTGCTACAATTAAAGTTATGGCAAAACGTAGAGAAGTGCTGGGTCAAAGGTTGTTTTTCGGGTAAACTGCCGTATCCGCTTCTTGGCGTACACCCGTGGGTATTGGGGTGTGTTTTTGTTTGCCGCCAAATATTTGGGATATTTTGATATGACGCTGCCGGGGCGATTCTGGTGCATCGGCAGTTATATCTGTATAAGGAATATAAGGAGTGAAAAGCATGAACTTTCAGCAGTTGATCTTGAATCTGCAAAAGTATTGGGGCGAGCAGGGCTGTATCATCCTGCAGCCTTATGATATGGAAAAGGGCGCCGGTACTATGAATCCGGCGACTTTTCTGCGCGCACTGGGGCCGGAGCCGTGGAAGGTGGCTTATGTGGAGCCCTCCCGCCGCCCGACTGACGGCCGCTACGGTGAGAACCCCAACCGTCTGCAGCATTACTTCCAGTATCAGGTGATCCTGAAGCCCTCGCCGGATAACGTGCAGGAGCTGTATCTGGAGAGTCTGCGTGCGCTGGGCATCAACCCGGACGAGCACGATATCCGTTTTGTTGAGGATAACTGGGAAAGCCCGACTCTGGGTGCATGGGGGCTGGGCTGGGAGGTCTGGCTGGATGGTATGGAGGTCACCCAGTTTACTTACTTCCAGCAGTGCGGCGGTATTGACTGTATGCCGGTCTGTGCCGAGATCACCTATGGTATCGAGCGTCTGGCGATGTTTATTCAGGACGTGGACAGCGTCTATGACATCGAATGGGTGGACGGCGTGACCTACGGTGACGTTTATCACCAGAATGAGGTCGATTATTCCACCTATAACTTCCAGGTATCCGATGCTGCCATGCTTTTCAGGCTTTTTGATATGTATGAAGCCGAGACCAAGAAGGTCATTGAGGCTGGGCTGGTGCAGCCTGCCTATGATTATGCGCTGAAATGCTCGCATACATTTAACCTGCTGGACGCCAGAGGTGCTATCAGCGTGACCGAACGCCAGAGCTATATCGGCCGTGTGCGTGCTATGGCCAAGCTGTGTGCCGAGGCATACGTGGCACAGCGCGAGAAGCTGGGCTATCCGATGCTGAAGGACGAGGCTATCCGCAAACAGCTGGGCATCGCCCCGCTGGCTGAATCGAATAAAGCTGTAGAGGGGGATGCGGAATAATGGCTAAGGATTTGTTGTTTGAAATTGGTATTGAGGAGATCCCGGCACGTTTTATGGAGCCGGCACTCAAACAGATCAGAGAACTGACTGCCGCCGGTCTGGAGGATGCCGGTCTGGCATACGGTGCTATCCGTACTTATGGCACTCCCCGCCGCTTTACCCTGATAGTAGAGGGGCTGGCCGAGGAACAGCCCGATAAAGAGGTAGAGAGCAAAGGACCCGCACTGAAGGCCGCCTATGATGCAGATGGCAACCCCACCAAGGCACTGCAGGGCTTTTGCCGCGGCCAGGGTATCGACCCGGCCGACGTGCTGCGTAAAGAGATCAAGGGTGTGGAGTATATTTATGCCGTCAGGAAAGTAGCCGGCCGCCCGACTGCCGAGCTGCTGCCGGAGATGCTCTCGGCTATCGTGCATAAGCTGTACTTCCCCAAGCCGATGCGTTGGGGCTATAACGAGATGCGTTTTGCCCGCCCCATCAAATGGCTGGTGCTGCTCTTTGGTGAGGATGTGCTGCCGCTGAATATTGCCGGTGTGGAGTCTGATCGCTTCAGCCGCGGTCATCGTTTCCTGGGCTCTGATCACGTGGAGATCAAAAATGCCACTGCTTATAAGGATGCACTGCTGAAGGAATACGTTATCGTCGATCAGGATGTGCGCCGCGAGAAGATCTGGGCGCAGATCCAGGCAGTAGCCAAGGTGGCCGGCGGCCAGGTAAAGCCGGATGAGGATCTGCTCAGTGAGGTCGTTTACATTCTGGAGTATCCGACTGCTCTGCTGGGCAGCTTTGACAGGAAATATCTGGAGATACCGGAGGAACTGGTCGTCACCCCGATGCGTGAGCATCAGCGTTATTTCCCGGTATATGACGCAGCGGGCGAGAAGCTGCTGCCGCACTTCATCACGGTGCGTAACGGTAATGCCGAGCATCTGAATATCGTGGCTGCCGGCAACGAAAAGGTTCTGGCGGCGCGTCTGGCCGATGCGGCGTTCTTCTGGGATGAGGACTGCAGCCATACTCTGGAGGCCAATGCGCCCCGTCTGCAGAGCATCGTATTCCACGAGAAGCTGGGTACTCTTTCGGCCAAGGTGGAGCGTGTACGCAGACTGGCCGGCTCTATCGCCGCCAAGCTGGAATATACCGACGCTGATGTACAGGCTACCGATCGTGCAGCCGTGCTGATGAAATGTGATCTGGTGTCCAACGCTGTGTATGAGTTTACCGAGCTGCAGGGTATCATGGGCGAGTATTACGCCAACCACGACGGTGAGGATCCCCAGGTGGCTGCCGCTATCCGCGAGCATTATATGCCGCGCTTTGCCGGTGATGAGCTGCCTGCCACCAATGCCGGTATCGCGCTGGCGCTGGCTGATCGTATCGACAGTCTGGCAGGTTTCTTTGGCCAGAAAATGATCCCCACCGGTTCGCAGGATCCCTATGCGCTGCGCCGTGCGGCTATCGGCGTGTGCCAGATCGTATTGCAGTACAAGCTGCCGCTGAATATTGCCGAACTGGCGGCCGAGGCGCTGGCACTGTATCAGGGTGTGGAGATGGCCAATACCGCCGAGGAAACGAAAGCCGCGCTGCAGAGCTTCTTCAAACAGCGTCTGGATAATATCCTGACTGAGGAGGGTGTCACCTATGATGTGGTGAATGCGGCTCTGGTACTGCCTGTCGAGGTGCTGCTGGATGTATATCAGAAGGCACACGCGCTGGCCGGATTCAAGGGCGGTGAGGGAATCGCCGAGCTGATGGCCGGCTACAACCGTGCTGCCAATCTGCTGAAAAACGTCGAGGGTGAGTTCGCAGTGGATGAGGCTCTCTTTGCCGATGCCGCCGAGGGTGCGCTCTATGCGGCAGAGCTGCGTGCCGCCGAGGCTGTCGGCGCTGCGTTGGCACAGCACGATTATCAGGCTGCTTTGCAGGCACTGGCCGCTATGCGCCCCGAGATCGATGCGTTCTTTGATGCGGTGCTGGTAATGGCTGATGACGAGGCTGTACGCGCCAACCGTCTGGCTCTGCTGCAGAAGCTGGTCGGGCTGACTGCTGATTTGGGCGATCTTTCCTGCCTGATCGTGAAGTAAGCCTTTTGTAATGCTTTTCTGTAGAGAGAGTTTAATCTGAAAGATAATGCCTCCGCTTTGGCTTTGGTGCCGGAGCGGGGGTTCGTTTTTTTTGGTGGGGGCTGGGTACTGTCGCCGGTATGTGCGGGTTTGGGCGGCACGGTCGGGCGGATAGTGGGAAAAGTAAGGTGGTGCGGCAGGTTTTGCGGGGTATCTGACGAATTTAATAGCGTATTGTGAGTATGCGTATGTAGTTTGCGTATGCAATATGCAGATATGCTTTGCGGATATAGTTTGCAGATGGAGGTAACGGGATGAAACTGCGATTGATCGAGGGTGGTGCGGGCACCGGCAAGACGACGCTTTGCCTGCAGGAGATAGCGGAGCGTCTGCGGGAGGAACCGCTGGGTGCGCCGCTGCTGCTGTTGGTGCCGGAGCAGGCAACATTCCAGAGCGAGCGCGCACTG
>JAFQHB010000195.1 GCA_017398165.1 Bacillota bacterium | reverse complement strand
CTGCACATCCGGCGCGATACCGATGCCATCATCACTGATCGTCACCGCCACCGCCGAGGATAACCGCTCCAGCCGCACACCGACACGGCCGCCCGGCTTGCTGAATTTTATCGCGTTGCTCAACAGATTGATCCAGACCTGCATCAGCAGCTCCTTGCTGCCGGTATAATACGTATCCGGCAGGTCGATATCCAGCTCTATGTCTTTCTCCAGCCACTTACTCTCCAGCTCCAGTAATGCCTCCCGCAGCTGCTCATCCAGCAGAAAACGCGTATTCTCCACCCGAATGTCTGCGTTCTCCAGCTTGGAAAGCTCCAATATGTTGCTGGAAAGCACCGAAAGCCGCTTGGCCGAATTATATATCTGCTCGGCGTGCTGCCGCCGCTCCTCCACCGACAGGTTTTCATCCTGCAGCAGCGCGGCACAGCCCTGTATCGAGGCAATAGGAGTCTTGAATTCATGCGATACGTTGTCTATAAAGTCGTTGCGCATCAATTCCAAACCGCCCAGCATCTCCGCCATCTGATTAAAAGAATCTGTCAGATAGCCGACCTCACTGCGGTTATCGCTGGCCAGCCGCACGTCAAAATTCCCACGACCCAGCTCCTGAAAGCCGTTTACCATATTGCGTACCGGCACCATCACCAGCTTATACAGCATCGAACTTATCATAAACCCCATAAAAAGACAGGCCAATATCAGCGCGATACCCATAAAAGCCACCGCCTGATCGTGCGAAGCAAGCCACCCGCGCGAATCCGCCAGCACCATCAGGCAAAATATGATAAGCTGCAGCGCAAAAGATACCGCAAAGATAAAGCCCGCCGTCCGCAGTGCCAGGCTGATGCGTACCGCAAACCAGCTATACTTGCGCCCGGGGTGAAACATACTCATGCCGGCACCGCCTTATAGCCCAGCCCACGCACCGTCACGATGTCAAAATCCTCATTATTCTTAAAACGATCCCGCAAGCGATTGATATGCACGTCCACCGTGCGCTCGTCCGTCTCCGAATCCATACCCCAGATCTCATCCAATAGCTGCTGCCGCGTGAAGATCTTGCCGGGATAAGAAAGCAGCTTGAATATCAGCAAAAATTCCTTCTGCGGCAAGGACATCTCGCGCCCCGGCATCTGCACCGTCAGCGAATCAAAATCCAGCAGCGTATCGCCCACCCGCAGCTTATGCTCGCTGGCGATCTGCGCCCGCCGCAGTAACGCCCGCACCCGCAGTATCATCTCGTTGATATCGATAGGCTTCACCATATAATCATCCACACCGGCCATAAAGCCATTTTGCTTGTGGGCATAGCTGTCGTTTACCGTCACCATCAGTATCGGCATATTATAATTGCTCTGGCGCAGCAGGCGTGTCAGCTCCAGCCCGTCCATATTCGGCATCATCATATCCGAGATTATCAGATCCGCCTGTTCGCGCTCCAGTATATCCAGTGCTTCATCGCCGTCTTCGGCCAACAGCGGGTGATAACCGTTTTTCTCCAGCACACTCTGCATCATACGGCGCAGTGCCGCGTCATCCTCCACCACCAAAATATTAAACATCCGCAGATCCTCCTTCGCACCCGGCAGCCCGAGCATATATGAATGATTTTACTATTCCAAAATAAACTCTCAATAAACTGTTTTTTCTGAAACCTAAGTAGTTGTTTTGGGTTGTACCACGCTT
>JAFQHB010000194.1 GCA_017398165.1 Bacillota bacterium | reverse complement strand
GGCAAAATACTGGTGGTGGCGGAGAAGCCTTCTGTCGGGCGGGATATAGCACGGGTGCTGGGGTGCCGGCAAAAAGGCGAGGGCTGCCTGATCGGCGAGCAATACATCGTATCCTGGGCGGTGGGGCATCTGGTGGCTCTGTGCGACCCGGAGGATTATGCGCCGGAGCTGAAGAAATGGCGTTTTGACACGCTGCCGATTATGCCGCAGCAGATGCGTCTGAAGCAGATATATGCCACACGGGATCAGCTGCAGGTGCTGCGCCGCCTGATGGACAGCAGCGAGGTGGATAGCCTCGTCTGCGCTACTGACTCCGGGCGGGAGGGCGAGCTGATATTCCGCTATATTTACCAGCTTTGCGGCTACCGTAAGCCTTTCGACCGGTTGTGGGTGTCCAGTATGACGGACTCCGCTATCAGGGAGGGCTTTGCCAGATTGACACCCGGCGAGCAATACGATCAGCTTTTTTATTCGGCGCGCTGCCGGTCAGAGGCTGATTGGCTGGTGGGCATCAATGCCAGCCGCGCGTATACGCTGAAGTACAACACTCTGCTCTCCATCGGGCGGGTGCAGACGCCGACGCTGGCGATCATCGTGCAGCGCGCGCAGGAGATTGCAGCTTTCGTGCCGGAGGAGTATTTTGAGCTGAAAGCCGATTTCGGCGCGTATTGGGGGCTGTGGCAGGCCAAAGACGGCAAGACTACGCGCATTACCACGCAAGCCGCCGCCAAAGAGCTGGCCGCCCGGGTGCAGGGGCAGCCGTCGCGCGTTATCAGTGTGCAGCGCGAGGAGAAAAGCCAGCCCCCGCCGCTGCTTTATGACCTGACGGAGCTGCAGCGGGATTGCAACAAACGGTTTGGCTTTTCGGCGCAAAAGACGCTGAACATCGCACAGAGCCTGTATGAGACTAAGAAGCTCATCACTTACCCGCGTACCGACAGCCGGTATCTCAGTGATGATTTGCTGCCGCTGCTGCCGGATAGAATAAAAAATCTGGCGCATCTGGAGGAATTTGCTGAGGCGGCGCGTCCGCTGCTGCCGCCGCATCGCATCAATCCCGGCAAACGTGTCATTGATAACGGCAAGATCACCGATCATCACGCTATTATCCCGACCGACGGGGCGCTGCGGCTGAACAATTTGACGCCGGATGAGTATAAGGTGTTTCGTCTGATCGCGCTGCGCTTTCTGGCGGTGTTTTACCCGCCGTACGTTTATGCCTCGACTAAGGTATTGACCGAAGCCGCCGGGGAGAATTTCGTATCGCGCGGGCAGGAGGTGCTGCGCCCCGGCTGGACGGAGCTTTACCGTGGTATGCCGGAGAACGAGGCGGAGAATACCAGGGCGAAAAAGGGCAAGGCCGATAAAGAGGAGCAGAAGCTGCCCAATCTGGCCGAGGGAGACACGGCGCAGGTGGATCGGACCGAGGTGCGCCGCAAAAAGACTCAGCCGCCCAAGCCCTATACCGAGGCCGGTCTGCTCTCGGCGATGGAGAATGCCGGGCGCTTCGTGGAGGATGAGGCGTTGAAAGAGCAGCTAAAGGAAAGCGGGCTGGGTACACCGGCCACACGGGCGGCCATCATCGAACGCCTGCTGCAGGTGGGGTATATCCAGCGCAAGGGCAAAGCACTTATCCCCACCGAGAAAGGCGAGAAGCTGATACAGGTGGTGCCGCCGGAGATGAAATCGCCCGAGACTACCGGCAAATGGGAGCGGGGGCTTTCGGCTATTGCGGCCGGGCGGATGTCATCGGAGGTTTTTATGGGCAGCATCCGGCGGTATGTGCAGTTTCTGGTGCGGGATTGTTCGACGTCGACACGGTTTGTGCAGTTCCCGGAGGAGGCAGGGCGGCGCAGACGGCGTACCCCGCGCAAAAGCGCGGGCGCGTGAGGTTTGGCGGCAGGTGATGGTGCCGTGCCTGCCTGCTGCGTGCCGGTATATGGGTTTTCTTTAATCGGCATTTCTTTAATTCAGTATTACGTGGTATCAAATATATTATAATTTTGCCGCAAGGTAACAGAAAAGAGGTTTTTTAGTATGACTAACAAGAAACAGATCGCAACAGAGAAGGCTCCGGCGGCGCTGGGCCCGTATTCGCAGGCGATAGTGGCCGGGGGGCTGCTTTTTGCATCCGGTCAGGTGCCGATCGTACCCGAGACCGGTGAGATGGCCGGTACTACTATCGAGGAGCAGGCCAAACAGGTTTTTGAGAATCTGGGTGCGGTGCTGGCCGAGGCCGGGCTGGATTTCGGTGATGTGGTAAAGACTACCGTATTCCTGGCCGATCTGGCGGATTTTGCTACGGTCAATGAGATTTATGCCGGGTATTTCACCAGGCCTTATCCGGCGCGCTCCTGCGTGCAGATCGCGGCTCTGCCCAAGGACAGCAAGCTGGAGATCGAGCTGATCGCCGCCCTGCGCTGAGGCACGGCAAATTTTAACTGCGGTACAGGCAGGAATAAGCGCCTTGTTTGTATTGACAAGCCGGGCGCTTTGTATTAAACTACTCATATCCATTATATCAGGTGCATACGGGGTGCCAAGGGCGTCGGGTGTGTGCGTATCGGCCGGGGATTTGGCTGATGTGCGCGTACCGGCGGGTATCTGCCGGGCATCCGGTATGATGGACAAGCGTATCACGGTATGGTGTGCCGCAGCGGTACACGGCAGAAAAAGCAGTACAAGAGTAGTAAAAAAGTCGGGAAAAAGACAAATCAACAGCAAGGATTAGAAAGGAAGTATGGTAGAAAATGATTGTCATTCTGAAAAGTAATGCAGACGAACGGTTAGTTCAGAGTCTTATCAGGGAATTTGAGGCTCAGGATCTGAAGATACACTTCAGCCAGGGCGTGAACAGCACTATCCTCGGTCTGGTGGGCGATACGGCGCACGTGGATGAGGAGAAAGTGCTGGCCAACGATATCGTCGAGGACGTGCGGCGCATCAGCGAGCCGTACAAGGCAGCCAATCGTCGCTTTCACCCGATGGATACGGTGATCGATATTTGCGGGCGCAAGGTCGGCGCGGGGTATTTCTCGGTAATTGCCGGGCCGTGCTCAGTGGAGACACAGCCCCAGATGGAGACTGTGGCGGCATCCGTCAAGGAGAGCGGTGCGGCGTTCCTGCGCGGCGGTGCTTTCAAACCGCGGACATCGCCTTATTCCTTCCAGGGGTTGGAGAACGAGGGGCTGCGGCTGCTGCTGGCGGCTAAGAAAGCGACCGGCCTGCCCATTGTGACCGAGATTATGAGCGAGAGCCAGCTTGATGATTTCGCTGATGTTGACGTTATCCAGGTGGGCGCGCGCAATATGCAGAATTTCCGCCTGCTGAAAGCGCTGGGTCGCTGTGACAAGCCCATCCTGCTGAAGCGCGGTCTGGCCAATACTATCGAAGAACTGCTGATGAGTGCCGAGTACATTCTGGCGGGCGGCAACAGCAAGGTTATCTTCTGTGAGCGCGGTATCCGCACTTTCGAGACCTGTATCCGCAATAATCTGGATATCTCGGCTATCCCGGTGCTGAAAAAACAATCGCACCTGCCGGTCATCATCGACCCCAGCCATGCGGCGGGCAATACCTGGATGATCGAGCCGCTCTCGCGTGCGGCGATTGCTGCCGGGGCGGATGGTTTGATGATCGAGGTCCACAATAACCCCAAAGCAGCACTGTGTGACGGCGCGCAGAGTCTGGATCTGCCGCAGTTTGCCGCGGTGATGGCGGATATCAGGAAACGTGTAGCTTTTGAGGGGCGCGAGCTGCAGGGCTAAGGCCAGGTTTTGTAATTCCATAGTTTGTAATTGCAGCATAAGAAAACTCCCGGTATTTGGAATGTACCGGGAGTTTTTGTTTGGTATTGCGTGCGCCGGGTGGAGAAAAATATACTTAGGTTTTGCTTAAGTCCAATTATAAAAACTCTCTACTGAAAGGTGCACTTCCCAAGGCTCGCCTGTGCAAGGCGACCGCAGGGAGAGGTATCCTTGCGGTCTTTTGTTGTTTGGTGATATCGGCAAGCGTCATCGTGTGAGCCTCCTGCTGTGGTAATAGTGGTGTTTAGCTGGGATCGTCGTGGCTGAGCAGCACGATGGCGGCGAATATCAGCGCCATACCGGCCAGCTCGGATGCGGACGGCCACTGGCGGAAAAGCAGCGCGCCCAGCAGAGCGGCTACGGCCGGCTCTACAGTGGCCAGGATACCGGCACGTCCGGTTTCGGCATATTCCAGACCTGTGGTGTAGAAAAGGAAAGGCAGCAGACAGCACAGCACGCCGATACCGCACCCGGCGGCGATGGTGGGCGGCGCCAGATAATCACCGGCAGCCGGACGGCCGAGCACGAAAGGCAGTACGCCGATGGCCGCGAAGATGAACGTATGGGCACTGACGGTCTCCGGGCTGTATTTACGCAGAGCGAATTTGCCAAAGATGCTGTACAGTGCATAGCCGAAGCCCGCACCCAGACCCAGCAGCAGCGCCCGCAGCGACAGACGGCCTGCCGTATCGCCCAAAATACCTGCTACCAGCGCACAACCGCACAGGGTGAGCCCGGCCGCCAACAGCTTGCGCCGGGTCAGCCGCTCGCCGAAAAGCAGGGCGGATAAGCCCATCAGCCACACCGGGGATGTGTACAGCAGCACCGCGGCTACTGCCATCGAGCTGGCTGCTATGGCGTTGAAGTAGCACCAATTAAAGAAAATCAGGCTGCAGATGCCGGTGCCGATGAAATAAATGCAATCGCGCGGGGCGATACGCAGCGCGGCGGCACGGCCGCTGAT
>JAFQHB010000193.1 GCA_017398165.1 Bacillota bacterium | reverse complement strand
TGCAGTTCCTGCTTGTCGGCAGCTTTATCAGCGGCAGTTCCAGCGGTCGGAGGTATCTGCTACCGCGTGTCCGGCTCGCAGCGAGGC
The DNA here is from genome assembly GCA_017398165.1 of Bacillota bacterium. Lineage (GTDB taxonomy): Bacteria > Bacillota > Dehalobacteriia > UBA4068 > UBA4997 > Avidehalobacter. The sequence goes on along the minus strand of JAFQHB010000193.1, from coordinate 7,279 downwards.
AGGCAGATCAAGGATGCGCTGGTTTTCCGAGCCGCGGAAGCAAAGCTCCAGATTGCGCCTGTCGGCGATATAGCGGCCGTCGATCAGCGTATCGGCCAGAGAGAGCAGCTGCATCACGGCAGGGTCATCCTGCTGCATCAGTTCCTCAAAGGTGTAGCCGGTGTAGATTGCCAGCTCCAGACGGTCTTGTCTGATTGCCTGTGCCAGCGGCAGCAGGGCGGCAGCCTGGCTCATTGGTTCGCCGCCGCTGAGGGTCACGCCGGAGAGCAGCGGATTTTGGCGGATGCGCTCCATTACCTCATCCGGCTGCATGGGTGTGCCGCCGCCAAAGGGCCACGTCTGCGGATTGTGGCAGCCGGGGCAGTGGTGCGGACAGCCCTGGACGAAAACCGTCAGCCTGATGCCGGGGCCATCGGTGATCGAGTCATTGATGATACCGGCGACGTTGATCGGCATATTGGCAGGGGTATTGGCAGGATTATGCTCAGACACTGTGCTTCACTCTGTCTTTTTCTTCGGCGCGTTTGCCATCGTTAAAACGGTCGAGAGTGCCCACCAGATAACCGGTGATACGGCGGATGCGTTCAAATTTTACGCCCTCGCCTACCATAATTTCTTCGTTGACATTTTTGTTGGCAGTCATTACTATCACTCCTTGATGTTATGTTGAATTTTGCAGTGCCACGTTTGAGGTTGTGCGGCACGGATGATTTTTATATATTAGGACGATTTTTATATAGATTTTTTAGGAATCAGACCAGCTTGTTGGGGTTCTGTTTGCGGTCGGCTTCTTCGTCGGCATTACCGCAGCAGCCGCAAGTCTCGATATTGCCGCGATAGGTGGCCTTGATGGTACGCAGTTTGGAGAGCGGGATAGCCTCGCCGTCGCGGCGGCCGCAGCGCGGGCAGACCTCGTCAATGATGCCGCTGTAGCCGCAGACCGGGTCGCGGTCGATCGGGTGGTTGATGGAGCCGTAGCCGATGCCGATTTCCTTCATAAAACGGACGATGCGCTCAAAAGCCTCAAGGTTTTTGGCGGTATCGCCGTCCAGCTCGACGTAGGAGATATGGCCGGCGTTGGTCAGCGCATGATAGGGGGCTTCGATCTTCAGCTTGTCATAGGCGCTGATGCTGTAATATACCGGTACGTGGAAGCTGTTGGTGTAATAATCACGGTCGGTGACGCCGGGGATGATGCCGAATTTCTTTTTATCTATGCGGACGAAACGACCGGAAAGTCCCTCGGCCGGGGTGGCCAGCAGTGTGAAATTCAGGCCGGTCTCTCGGCTTTTGCGATCACAGTATTCACGCATATAGCCGATGATCTCCAGACCGAGATTGCGGGATTCCTGACTCTCACCGTGGTGGTGGCCGGTGAGGGCGACCAGCGTCTCGGCCAGACCGATGAAGCCGATGGAGAGAGTACCGTTCTTCAGCACCTCGCCGACTTCGTCATCGATATTGAGATCCTTGGAGCCGATCCATACGCCCTGACCCATCAGGAAAGGGAAGTTACGGACACGCTTGGCGGATTGGATCTTGAAACGATCCAGCAGCTGATTGGCCACCAGATCCATTTTGCGCTCCAGATCATCAAAGAAAAGCTCGATGCTGTGGTTGGCCTTGATGGCGATGCGCGGCAGGTTGATGGAGGTAAAGCTCAGGTTGCCGCGGCCATAGGTGATCTCGTTGTTTTTATCGTAATTGTTGCCCAGTACCCGGGTACGGCAGCCCATATAGGAGACTTCGGTCTCGGGGTGGCCGGGCTTGTAATACTGCAGGTTAAAAGGTGCGTCGATAAACGAGAAATTCGGGAACAGACGCTTGGCGCTGACACGGCAGGCCAGCTTGAACATATCGTAGTTGGGATCCTCGGGGTTAAAGCTGACACCCTCTTTAACCTTGAAGATATGGATGGGGAAGATCGCCGTCTCACCCTGGCCGAGGCCTGCTTCGGTGGCCAGCAGGATGTTTTTGATGGCGATGCGCCCCTCGGGGGAGGTATCGGTACCGTAGTTGATGGAGGAAAAAGGCGTCTGTGCACCGGCACGGCTGTGCATGGTGTTCAGGTTGTGCACCAGTGCCTCCATCGCCTGGAATGTCTGCTTGTCAGTCTCGGCCAGGGCAGTATCATAGGCAAAGGTGCAGGCTTTCTGCAGGTTTTCGGCAGAGATTTTGTCGGCCAGCGCCTCACCCAGCAGAGTACAGAAGTCCTCCGGCATAGTGATCTGCGGGCGCACCTGCCTGTCCGCCTCCAGTTTGGTGAATACAGCCTTGGTCTCCTCGGGAGAGAGGGCGTAGGTGCTGTCCAGCAGGGATGCCGCCTTGTGGAAATTGCTGATGTAGAGCTTGCGGAAGGTCTTGGCAACGCCGGGGGCCATACAGAAGTCAAAATTCGGGACACTCTGGCCGCCGTGCTGATCGTTCTGGTTGGACTGGATGGCGATGCAGGCCAGTGCCGCATAGCTGGAAATATCGTTGGGCTCACGCAGGAAGCCGTGACCGGTGGAGAAGCCGTCTTTGAAAAGCTCCAGCAGGTCGATCTGGCAGCAGGTGGTCGTCAGCGTGTAGAAATCAAAATCGTGGATGTGAATATCACCCTCGGCATGGGCTTTGCTCTGGATGGGGGAGAGGACGTATTTCTCATAGTAGTCCTTGGCGCCCTCCGAGCCGTATTTCAGCATAGTGCCCATAGCGGTATCGCCGTCAATATTGGCGTTGTCGCGCTTCATATCAGAGAGGATGGAGTCGGTATTGGTGAGCTCATCATAAATACGCATCAGGCGGGTATTCATCTCGCGGCTGCGGGTACGCTCGGTGCGGTAGATGATGTATTTGCGGGCCACGAAGGCATAGCCGTTTTCCATCAGGACAGTCTCTACCATATCCTGAATGTCTTCGATGCCGGGGGCTTCGCTGCCGAACTGCTCGTGCAGCTTGGCCTCGACGATTTTGGCGAGTCTGGTACATTCCTGCTGCTCGGCAGGGCGGCCGCAGGCTTCCATCGCTTTGCCGATGGCGACAGCGATTTTGGTGATATCATAGGCCGCGGTACGGCCATCGCGTTTGATAATAGTATCGAACATTATTTTTATCTCCTCCGGGGGATTACTGGGGCGCCTGCCGCCGGGGCAGGGCGCAAAAAAAGCGCAAACCGAGCCAATAATTGCAAATAACGGGTGTGAATACAGGACAAATGCCCATATTTCAAAGACAGATATATTTAGTGGTGATTTGCGTACAAATATATTATCGCACACAATATATGGGGTGTCAAGATGCTAAAGAATAAATACATACAGCAGGTGCTTGTTCTTGGTGGACAATGCGTGTCCGGGCAGGGGGGGGAGTCTTGTCAAACAGGGCAAAAGATGGTAGAATAAAGGCGGTTCAGGGCTTGCCGGGCGAAGCGGTGATACCATAATAGTGATAGAGGTATCGTGCCCGATGTGTGAAGAAAGGCGGGGGATAACGATGGCCCGAAGAAGATTGAGAAAAAGTGCGGCGGCACTGCTGGTAGGGATATTGCTGGCGGCAGCGGCGCTGATATCGGCGGTGGCCGGGTATCTGGCTCCGGCCGAGGTGACTCTGGCCGAGCCGGTAACGGTAGTCATAGATCAGGGTATGGGCGCCGGGGCGATGGCCGGGCGGCTGGCCGAAAGCGGCGTGATCAAAAACAAAGCTTCTTTTGTGAAATACGTGCGGGACGAGGGTGTGGAATCCGATTTGCGTCCGGGTACATATACCTTTGCCGGGACGCTGGATTACGCGGCGGTGCTGGCACTGCTGCAGCGCGGCAACGTGGCGGAAAACACCACAAACGTCACCATACCCGAGGGCAAGACGGTGCCGCAGATCGCCGCACTGTGGGAGGCTGCCGGGATGTGTACGGCAGAGGAGTTTTTGGCTGCCTGTGCGGATATGGACGTGGATTATGATTATATCCCGGACAATGTCACGGCGGGTGAGCCATATGACAGAATGGAGGGTTTTCTCTTCCCCGAGACTTATAACGTGCTGCTTGGCTGGGAAGCGGAGGATCTGGTGCGCCTGCAGCTTGGACAGTTTGCCAAGCTGTGGACGGATGAGCGGCAGCAGTTGGCCGATGACCTGGATATGACGGTGCGCGAGGTGCTGACGGTGGCATCGCTGATCGAGCGTGAGGCACGGGTGGACAGCGAACGCCCGCTGATCGCCAGCGTTATCTACAACCGTCTGGATATCGGGCAAAAGCTGGAGATAGATGCCACTATCCAGTATATGCTGGGCGAGCAGGTGGACAGGGTGCTTTACCGCCATCTGGAGATCGACGATCCTTATAATACGTATATATATGCAGGGCTGCCGCCCGGGCCGATATGCTCTCCGGGGCTGGCCTGTATTGATGCGGCACTGGCCCCGGCGGATACCGATTATTTCTATTACCGTACCAAAAATGACGGCAGCGGAGAGCATAATTTCGCCGAGACCTATGCCGAGCATCTGGTGAACGGTAAAGCCTGATTTGCCCGATTTATTTAGCCGGATTATTTAATAGTAAAGCCTGATTTATTACTTTAGTTTTTGCGGAGGCACATTATGCGAAAGAAGCCGGAGCTACTGGCCCCTGCCGGGGATATGGAAAAACTGAAAATGGCGGTACTGTATGGCGCGGATGCGGTGTACCTGGGCGGGGAATTCAGCCTGCGGGCGCGCTCGGGCAATTTCAGCGCCGATGAGCTGGCCGAGGCGGTGGATTATGCACACAGTCACGGCGTGAAGGTATATCTGACGGCCAATATCTATGCCGCCGAGGGCCAGATGGACGGTCTGCGGGACTGGCTGGTGCGGGCGGCGGCTGTCGGTGTGGATGCCTTTATCATATCCGACCCGGGAGTTTTCGCCCTGGCCGGGGAGTGCGCGCCGCAGGTGGCGCGGCATATCAGCACGCAGGCCAGCTGCACCAACAGCTCTGCCGTGCGCTTCTGGCGGCAGCAGGGGGCGGAGCGGGTCATCCTGGCGCGGGAGGTGACTCTGGCGGAATGCGGCGAGATCGCGCAGAAAACTGATGCCGAGCTGGAGATATTCATCCACGGGGCGATGTGCGTTTCGTATTCCGGCCGGTGTCTGCTTTCCAGCTTTTTGACACAGCGCAGCGGCAATCAGGGGGATTGCGCCCAGCCCTGCCGCTGGCAGTATCGTCTGGAGGAAGCCAAGCGTCCCGGCGCCTATATGCCGATCGAGGAGGACGGCTGGGGCACTTATATTATGAACAGCAAGGATCTGTGCCTGATCGAGCTGCTGCCGGAGATATTGCAGGCCGGGGTAAGCAGCCTGAAGATCGAGGGCCGTATGAAGAGTGCCTATTATGTGGCTAACGTAACACGGATATACCGGCAGGCGCTGGATGAGTGCTGGCGTGCCTGGCAGGCGGCGGAGACTCCGACAGCCGAGGCCTGCCGCAGGGAGTATCGCTTTGACCCCGAATGGGCGGAGGAACTGCGCCGAGTCAGTCATCGGCAGTATTTTACCGGTTTTGCGCTGGGTCAGCCCAATGCCGGGGGCTTCGTCTATGATTCCTCTTATGGCTGCCGGGGGTATGATTTCGCCGGTATTGTGTTGGCCTATGATGCTGAGCTGCAGCGGGTGCAGATAGAGCAGCGCAATCATCTGGCGCTGGGTGACGCGGTGGAGATCATCACCCCGCACGATGGGGTAAAGCATCTGACTCTGGATGCTATCTGGAGTGAGGACGGTGAACCGCGCGAAAAGCTGCCGCACCCGCGGGAGATTGCCTGGCTGGCGTGCGATGTGCCGCTGGAGGCCGGCAGTATTTTGCGGCGGCAAAACCGGCTGGATATGGAGTAGACACTGAAAAGGTTGGTCTATTCGGAGAGAGTTGTTGTCGATAGGTTTCAACACCTCCAGTCAGCCTGACGGCTGCCGGTTCTTCTTGCACAGGGGAGCCCTGGGAGTGATCTTTTTATAGATAGGTTTTCAGAAAATTTTTGAGGGTGATTCAATGAGTTATGTGCCGGAGTATGCGGCGGCGAAGGTATGGCTGCAGGTAACGCCGCGGCGGATAGATTATATCAACAAAATCATAGAGGCCTATGATAATCTGGCGATGGTGAGCACTGTGGACCCGGTGGCGGGGATATTGGTGTGCCACGTGACGCCGGATATGCGGCCGGTGCTGCTGAAGCTGCTCTCCAAACTGCGCGTGAAGCTGTTGGATGGGCCTCCGGAAGCGGATAAAGAAGCGGAGAATAAATAAAGGCAAAGAGCCTGTCCGGAATATTGCGGGGCGGGCTCCCTGCCTTTTTTGTTTGGGGTGATAGTGCGGACAGGCACCGAAAGCGGCGGCGGTCATAATTTGTAGTATGAATACTCCATAGAGAGAAATAAGGAGGTCCATATTATGACCAAGAGACTTACTTGCTGTGAAAAGGTGCCGTTTTATCACGATTGTGAGTGCGGCGAAACAATGGGAGTCGAAGATATTTTTGAGGATGTGATGGTGCGCGCGCGTGAAGCCGAGCTGTATTATTGCTGTCTGGTGGAGCACGCCCAGTGCGAGGTAGATAAAGAGATGTTCCGCCGTTTCAGCCTGGATGAACGCCGTCATTATGCGCTGCTGCAGCAGATCCTGCGCGAGCTGACCTGTCAGTGCTTCTGTGTCGGCGAGGTGTGCATCGAAGAACCCCAGGGTTTTTGTCGTGCTATCAAAGTGGCCATCTACAACGAGATGCAGATGAGCAACGATTACGAAAATCTGGCCTGCTATTTGTGCGATATGCAGCAGAGAGAGGTGCTGCTGAGTATGATCCAGGATTCGCGCTGCCATGCTGAACGTCTGGCGGAGCTGTATAAATTCGCTCAGGATTGTGCCTGCCGCAATATAGCCGGTACAGAGACTGAGAATAACTGCAATAACTGCTGTAATTGCAACTGCTGCTGTGGCTGCTGCAATACCTGTGGCTGTGGCTGCAATAACGGTAATTGCGGCTGCTGGGGCGGCAGCAATAATAACGGGAATTGCTGCTGTGGCTGCATCCCGATTTGCCTCAATTGTAATTGTACGGCCGCATCTGCTGCCGAGGAAGAAGAGGAAGAGGATGATTGCTGCATCACCTGGTGCTGTATGGATGACGATACCTGTCCCTGCGTTTGCGGGCACGAGTATCTGCGGAAATTCGGCCAGACCAACCCGGCAGAGGATTGCTGTGCCAAGCATCGCCGCAGACGGGGAGCAGCGGGGGATGAATGCCGCCGTTGTAATTGCCGGTCGGTGCAGAGC
>JAFQHB010000016.1 GCA_017398165.1 Bacillota bacterium | reverse complement strand
GGGGGTCAGCATGGCCTCGCCCACGGTGCAGCCCAGCTCATCTACGTAGCTATCCACACCCAGCTCGCCCTCCAGCAGCACACGGCGTGCCAGCGAGAAACCGTTGCTGTGCAGGCCGGTAGAAGGCAGACCGATCAGCACGTCGCCGGCAGCTACTTTCTCGCCGGTCAGGATCTTGCTCTTATCAGCCACGCCCACTGCAAAGCCGGCAATATCATAATCATCATCGGGATAAAAGCCGGGCATCTCGGCAGTCTCGCCGCCGATCAGCGAGCAGTTGGACTGCTTGCAGCCCTCGGCCACACCTTTGACTATAGCGGCCACACGATCAGGCGAGAGCTTGCCCACCGCGATATAATCCAGGAAGAACAACGGCTCTGCACCCTGCACCAGAATATCATTTACACACATCGCCACCGCATCAATGCCGATGGTATCGTGCTTGTCCAGCAGCTGGGCCACTCTCAGCTTGGTGCCCACACCGTCAGTACCGGATATCAGCACCGGCTCGCTGTATTTCTTGGTGTCCAGCTGGAAGAGACCGGCAAAGCTGCCAAGATCGGTCAAAACCTCCGGACGATAGGTACTTTTCACAAAACCCTTCATCTTTTCGACAGCCAGATTGCCGGCGTCAATATCCACGCCGCTGTCCTTGTAGGAAAGAGCCATAACTATTCCTCCTTAATATTTATGCGGAAATTCTTTGAGAAAAAAACGATCACGTTATCAGAAAATACCTACCCTGCGATAAATATAATCCAAATTCTTCATATAGTATTCATAATCAAACAACGAGTCCAGCTCATCAGCCGAGATATAGCTCATAAACTCCTTGTCCTGCAGCAGATAATACGCAAAATCCGTCTTATCACGATAAGCCGCCACAGCGTTGCGCTGCACTATGTCATAAGCCCTGTCCCGCAGCACGCCGCGCTCCATCAGCGCCATCAGCACCCGCTGCGAGAATATCAGCCCCCGCGTCATATCGAGGTTGTACTCCATCTGCTCACGGTCGATCTCAATGGTAGAGAGCGTGTCGATCATTAACTGCAGCATATAATCCGCCAGCAGGCAGCTATCCTGCACGATGATGCGCTCAGCCGAGGAATGTGTCATATCGCGCTCATCCCACAGCGTTACGTTCTCCAGCGCGGCCACAGCGTTACCGCGCAGCACCCGTGCCAGACCGCTGATGCGCTCCGCCTTTACCGGGTTTACCTTATGCGGCAGTGCTGATGAGCGGATCTCACCCGCCGCCAGCGGCTCCGACACCTCGGCGATCTCGGTGCGCTCCAGTGTGCGGATGTCGGTAGCGAATTTATCCAGTGTCGAGCCCAGCAGCGCCAGTGCCAGCAGCAGCTCGGCGTGGCGGTCACGCTGCAATATCTGCGAAGAAGCCGAGGCCGGACGCAGATCCATACGGCGGCAGACGTGCTCCTCCACGAAAGGATCGATGTGGGCATACGCGCCGACAGCACCCGATACCTTGCCTACCGCCACCGAATACCGCGCCGCCTGCAATCTGCGGATGGTGCGCTCATTTTCGTTCATCCACACCACCATCTTCAGGCCAAAGGACAGCGGCTCGGCGTGGATACCGTGCGAGCGACCCACCATCAGCGTATATTTATGCTTTTTGGCCAGCTCCGACAGCAGATCCCGCATCTGATACAGCTTGCCGAGGATCAGATCGACGGCCTGACGCATCTGCACCGCCATCGCAGTATCCAACACATCCGATGCCGCCATACCCCAATGCAGATATTTGGCGTTTTCCTCACCAATATGCTCAGCCACAGCCTGCAAAAAAGCCGCAATATCGTGCTTGGTCACCGCTTCGATCTCTCTGATGCGCTGCAGATCAAAACCGGCCTTGTCCACTATTTCCTCATAGCGTTCCTTGTCAAGCTTGCCCATATCCTTCATGGCCTCACAGACATGCAGCTCTACCTGCAGCATCTGCTGAAAGCAGTTTTCATCAGACCAAATCTTCTCCATCTCCGGCAGACGATAGCGCTCGATCACACCGTTCACCCCATTTCAACACTTCAAAGCCCAACCCGACTCCGGGCCGCATCCGGCCGCAAGCCGTTATTTCTGTGCCAGATACCCGGCCACGCCCAGCTCCTGCAGCCTGGCGTCCTTACCTTCCACCCCGGCCAGCATATCGGCCTTAAAGGCCGCCAGACGCTGACCCAGAGCATCATCGGCCTGTGCCAATATCTGTGCTGCCAGGATACCGGCGTTGCGCGCGCCGTCAATAGCCACGGTAGCCACCGGGATACCGGCCGGCATCTGTACCATCGCCAGCAGGGCATCCAGACCCACCAGCGCACCGGATTTGATCGGCACAGCGATCACCGGCAGGATGGTCTCCGCCGCGATAACACCGGCCAGATGCGCCGCACCGCCGGCCCCGGCGATGATAACGCCAAAGCCGCCTGCGGCAGCCCCCCCAGCCAGTGCCGCCGTCTTGGCAGGCGCACGATGTGCCGAGGATATACGCACCTCATAGCCTACGCCCAGCTCATCCAGCACTTTGCAGGCATTCTGCATCACCGGCAGGTCAGAATCACTGCCCATCACGATCAGTACTTTCTTCATATTATCGCCTCCCTCATCGGTCGTCGTACTTATTTGATATTTTTATGCATAGTTATGCATTTATACACTCAGATCTCCAGCAGCTCGGCCACAGTCTCGGGCATAGCAGCCGCGTCGATCACGATATTATGCAGGATCGGCTTTTGCTCCAGCCCGGCCAGCGCGCTATGCACCGGCGTTCCGCTGATATTGGAAAGGCTCTGCAATACATCGCTCTCGGCCGTATCATCAGCCATCTCGCTGCCCAGCGCCGCCAATACCGCCCGGCCGAATTTGAACGGGCTGGCGGTAGAATCCACCACTACCGGGCGTTTCTCGCCGCCGGCAGCCAGGTAATCCTCATACACTGCCACCGCCACCGCAGTATGCGGATCCAGCGTATAGCCCTGCTTGTCAAAATACTTTCTGATGGTAGCCGCCACGCGATCCTCATCCGCGAAGCCGCCGCTCATCAGGCTCTGCCATTTGGCCACAGCCTCGGGCCGGGCAGTAAAGATACCCTGCTCCGCCAGATCGGTATAAGCCGCGCGCACGGCAGCCGCATCGCCGCCGGTCATCGCATAATAGAAACGCTCAAAATTGCTGCTGACCAGAATATCCATACTGGGGCTGGTCGTCTTGACGAAATCACGGCGTTTGTCATAAACACCGGTCTCCAGCACGTCGGCCAGTACCTTGTTGCTGTTGCTGGCACAGATCAGATGCCCGATCGGCAGTCCCATCTCGCGGGCATAATAAGCCGCCAGAATATTGCCGAAATTACCGGTCGGCACCACTACGTCAAATTCGGCGCCCGCCTGCAGGCTGCCCTGACGCAGCAGCTCGGCATAGCTCCAGAAGTAATAAACGATCTGCGGGCACAATCTGCCCCAGTTGATAGAGTTGGCGGAGGAAAACTCCTTGCCGGCAGCCGCCATACGCTCGGCCATAGCCGCATCACCGAATATCTCCTTGGCACCGGTCTGGCAGTTGTCAAAATTACCGCGCACCGCCACTACCTTGACATTATCACCCTCGGTAGTCGCCATCTGCAGATACTGCGCCCGACTGACGCCGCCATCAGGATAAAAGCAGATGACCTTGATGCCGGGGACATTCTTGAAGCCCTCCAGCGCGGCCTTGCCGGTATCACCGGAGGTCGCCACCAGAATATCGACCTCGCTGCCGCCGCCCTCGATTTTTACAGCCTCGGTCAGCAGGCGCGGCAATATCTGCAGCGCCATATCCTTAAAAGCAGCCGTCGGGCCGTGCCACAGCTCCAGAATATGCAGACCGTCAGCCAGCTTGGCCAGAGGCGCGATCTTCTCGGTCGCGAAGTTGCGGCCATAAGAAGCCGCTACGATCTCAGCCAGACGCTCCGGCTGGTAATCGGTCAGGAAAAGCCCCAATACCTTTTCGGCCAGGGTCTGATAGCTCATCGCAGCCAGTTCCTCCCAATTATAGGGGAAGACAGGCAGCTCCATCGGGACAAAAAGCCCGCCGTCAGCAGCCATACCGGTGCGGATGGCTGCAGCGCTGCTGATGGGCAGGCACTGCCCACGAGTGCTGATATATTGCATTTTGTTCACCTCAATATCATTTTCAGTCCGGCCTGTGCCACGATATACTGCCCGCAGGCGATATATCGGCTGACCCAGACGGCGGAAACGCATCTCATACTCTGTCGGGCGGTCATCGGGAGCCCCACATTCGGGATAATCCCAATCCACCTCCAACAGCCGCCAGCCGCAGGCCAGCATTCTGTCCAGCGAGAATTCAAAAAGCTGTCGGTTATCCGTCTTCATACACAGCTCGCCGCCCTCGCGCAGCAGCCCGGCATATACAGCCAAATAGGTATCATAGGTCAGCCGCCGCTTGGCGTGCTTCTTCTTGGGCCACGGGTCGGAGAAATTCAGGTATATCTTATCCACCTCGCCCTGGGCGAAGCAATCCCGCAGCTCATTGGCATTCAGCCAGAGGAAGGCCAGATTATCCGCCGGTACCGGACGGGCAAAATACTTCTCCAGCGCCTGACAGATGACCTCCTCGTGCAGCTCCAGCCCGATAAAGGCCTTATCCGGCGTATTCACCGCCAATTCATTGATAAAACGACCACGGCCGCAGCCGATCTCCAGACAAAGTTCTTTAGCCCCGACTCCGCGCCCGGAGAAATAATCTCGCCAGCGCCCTGCCGGGGCAGAATCACCGCGTAACACAAGCTCCGGCAATGCCAGCAGCTTGTCACGGCTCCCTGCAATATGTCTCAATCGCATAAATTAACAAACCCTCTCACAAAAAGCCCGTCAAACGGGTGAAAATCGCAGGCTTAGCCTACATCAGCCAGCAGTTTGTCGATCTCGGCGTCAACCTGCTCTTTGGTCATATTGTGCTCGCGCTCCAGACGGCGTGCCACTGCCTCGGCCCAGAAAGTCATCTTGTCGGCGATCTTCTTGTATTTCTTCTTCTCGGTATGGCCAACGGCGGTCTTGCCGCGATCGATAGCATTGGCAGCCACCACGGTGATGACGGCGATGGTCTTCATCAGTGTATCCAGGTCATAGGTATGGTAATTGGCCTGCAGCTCGTTCAGCACCTCGGTATTGTATTTGGTGAATTCTGCAAAAGGCAGATCCTCCGGCATATCCAGATACTCGCGCAGCTTTTCAAATTGTTTCTGCATAACAAAAATTCCTCCTTACAAATCAACGGCGATGAGCCGCCGCCACAATGCCAGCATTATTATTTATCAAGCATCTTCAAAATATTAAAAATTTGGCTGGTTTTTTCCGTAAAAAGAGAGCTTAGCAAGTCTATAAGCCGGGTTCTGTCTTGGATGAACATCTATCTGGGACAACTGTCGCCAGCTGCCTCCTGCGGCTGTTTCCGAAAACGAGACGGGCAGCCTCATACGTTTTCTTTAGCCTTGCTTCGGGTGGGGTTTACTTAGCCGACAGGTTACCCTGCCGCTGGTACGCTCTTACCGCACCGTTACATCCTTGCCGGTACCCAGCGGGTACTTGGGCGGTTTATTTCTGTGCACTTTCCTTGAGATCACTCTCACCGGTCGTTAGCCGGCACCCTTGCCCTGCGAAGCCCGGACTTTCCTCAGAGAGAGCCTTTTGGGACATCCCTCCGCGTTCATCCGGCTTACTAAGCCCTTGCTTTTCGCGAAAAACCAATAAGGATCATATGATCCTATTGACTCCTCATTATAGCATTTTTCCGGGCTTTATGCAATTCCTTTTCGACAAAAAGAAGCCGTCTGCCAATAAGCTATCGCAAATACAACCGAAAAACAGGCGCCAAAAAAATCCTCCCGGCAGCGACCCGGGATATTATCGCCAAAAAACTCTGCCCGCCGCAATCCCCCATCATCCTCCCGGAGGGCAAAGCACGAACAGAATCGGCAAAAACATCAAAAAATATTAAAAGAACCATAACCGCCGTATAGTGGCAGCTATGGTCCATGATTTTATTACTCCCGCGTATCAAACAGGATGGAAATTGCAGTCCCCATATCCGGTGCGCTCTCTACGGTGATCTTGCCGTGATGGTACTGCACGGCGTGCTTCACGATAGAAAGCCCCAGACCGGTACCGCCGGACTGTTTGGAGTGGCTCTTATCCACACGATAGAATCGTTCAAAGATCTTGTCGTGATACTCCGGGGCAATACCGATACCGGTATCCTGCACCCGCAAAAGCACCTCGCCCGGCTTATCGGCGATGGATATTCTGACGCTGCCGCCGGGATTATTATACTTGATGGCATTATCGCAGAGGTTGTAAATGACCTCGTACAGCAATCTGCGGACACCGCAAAGCATACCATCATCGCCGGCCACCTCAAGAGATACGTCTTTCAGCTTGGCGGCATCGGCAAGGGTAACGCAGACTTCCTCGGCAAGAACCCTCAGCGAGACATCCTCCCGGGGCATTTCGGCACCTTCGTCCAGCTCGGACAGGCGGATGATATCATCGATCAGAAAGACCAGTTTGGATGCTTCCTTGCGGATATGCCCCACAAACCGCGGGACATCTTCGGCCTTTACGATGCCGTTTTCCATCAGCTCGGCCGATCCGATGATGGATTGCAGCGGCGTTTTCAGCTCGTGCGATACATTGGCGGTAAATTCCTGACGATGCTTTTCGGCGTTTACCTGCTCGGTAACGTCAAAAGCAAGAATGACCATACCGTGACTGTTGCCGCCGGAATCAATACGGCTCAGGTCAAAATGATACTCCCGGCCGTTTTTACCGTAACGAAAATCGGCGTGTCCCTGCAGTTTGGCTTCTTCCAACGCCCGACGCATATTCTGCTTGCGGTCGACAGTCAGGAAATCATCCCCGATACAGCAGGAATCAGCCCCAAAAAGCGCCCTGGCGGCAGGGTTGATACTGAGGATCCTGCCGGTATTATCCAAAAGCACCAGAGCTTCTTTCATATTGCTGATGATCTGGTCAAATTCATCCTGCTTATGCTTTAATGTCCGCAGCTGACTTTTGATCTCCAGATGCTGCGCGTGGATCCGATGCAGCAAAGGCGAAAGCTCCTCATAGGCTTCGTTCTCCATAGGCTTTTCCAGATTCAGTTTGTTTAGCGGCTCCACTACTCTCTTCGCCATACGGTGAGATAGGTATGCAGAAAGAG
>JAFQHB010000192.1 GCA_017398165.1 Bacillota bacterium | reverse complement strand
TCTCAAAGATAAAGTGATCTGCGCCGAGCTCCAGGAAAATATCGATCAGCTCCCGGTATTCTGCCGTCAGGTCGTCTGATTTGCCGTGGGGCGGGATGGGGCCGATATCCGCAAAGACGTAGGGCGGGGTATCGGCGGCCGCTGCGGCATCCTGCGCTATCTGCCAGCCGGCGGTGATGACCTGACGCAGCATATCGGCGGCGTTATCGGCTTGCTCCAGCTGGGGGCGGTTGGCGCTGAATGTATTGGTTTTGATGGCCTGGGCACCGGCGGCGATATAGGCGTTGTGGATATCGCGGATGATCTGCGGCTGGCGCAGATTGGCCAGCTCGCAGCTGTGGCTGCGGTCGCGCCCGGCTATCTGGGCGAAATAAGTGCCCATACTGCCATCGAAAAGCAGGACGTTGTTTTGCAGGTGCTCGCGGACGGAGCGGTGTGGTGTTTGCATATGTGTCGGTCTCTTTTCTTAATTTATAGTTTATCAGCCGAGGACTTTCCTGGCGATCCGGACAGATTGGGCGGCATCTTTGGCGTAGTAGTCGGCGCCTATCTCGGCAGCGTAATCAGGGGTCAGCACGGCGCCGCCGACGAATATCCGGCAGGGGTGGCCGCTATCGTGCAGGGCGACGATGGTATCGCGCATACTGCCGACGGTAGTGGTCATCAGGGCGCTGAGGCCGATCAGGCGGATATCCTCGGCGATGGCTGTCTCGACTATACGCTCGGCGGGGACATCACGCCCCAGGTCGATTATACGGTAGCCGTAATTCTCCAGAATGACTTTGACGATGTTTTTGCCGATATCGTGGATATCCCCCCGGACGGTGGCCAGCAGTATCTTGCCTTTGCTGACGGAGTTATCGCCGCGCCCGGCCAGACGGGCTTTGATGAGATCGAAGGCCTCGCAGGCGGCGGCTGCGGCGTTGATGAGCTGGGGCAGGAATATTTCCTCGGCCTCGTAGCGTCTGCCGACGGCATCCAATGCCGGGATAAGTATCTCATTGATGAGCTGCAGTTCGGTTTTTTCCGCCAGAAGCTGTTCGGCGAGCGCTCTCACCTCGCCTTTCAGACCTTTATTGATGGCATCAGCGATGGCTTCCTCGGCGGAGGCGGTACTGGCGGGGGCGGTAGCAGGAGCGTCGGCTTTGGCTGCTGTCTGTGCGGCGATGTATTGCGTACTGTCGTGGTCGATATCAGCCAGCACTTTATAGGCACTGATGGTATCGGTCATACTCTTGATATTGGGGTTGATGATGGCCAGATCGAGCCCGGCAGCCAGCGCCATCGTCAGGAATGTCCGGTTGATAAGCTCGCGGTTGGGCAGGCCAAAGGATATATTGGATACACCGAGGACTGTCTTTAGCCCCAGGCGTTCTTTGACCACACGGATGGCGCGCAGAGTCTCCTGCGCCTGATCCTGCTGGGCGGAAACCGTCAAGGTCAGACAGTCTATATAGATATCCCGGCGCGGGATACCGTAGCTGAGGGCTGTCTGCATAATCTTATCCGCTATTGCCAGCCGTTCCTCGGCGCTTTGCGGCATACCGGAGGCGTCGAGCGTCAGGCCGATGACGGCTGCACCGTATTTTTTGACCAGCGGCAGGATGGTGTGCAGCGAATCGTCGTTGCCGTTGACTGAGTTGACTATGGCCTTGCCGTTGCACAGACGCAGACCGGCCTCGATTGCTGCCGGGTCGGAGGAATCTATCTGCAGGGGCAGGCTGACGACGCTTTGCACCGCACGGACGACTTTGGCCATCATCGCGGGCTCATCAATGCCGGGCAGGCCGACATTGACATCGAGAATATCGGCTCCTGCTTCGGCTTGCTCGATGGCACGGGCCAGTATGTAATCCATATCCTGATCGCGCAGAGCCTGCTGGAAGATCTTCTTGCCGGTGGGGTTCAGCCGCTCGCCCACGATGCGCGGCTGATCGAGGGTGACAGTGACTGTAGGTGTGCAGACTGCCGCCGCGGCGACCGGTTGACGCTGGGTGCGGTGTTGGTCGGCCAGTGCCCGGCGCAGTGCCGCGATGTAGGCGGGTGATGTGCCGCAGCAGCCGCCCAGCATCTGCACACCCAGCCCGGCGAAAGGCAGCATCTGACGGGCGAAAGTCTCTGGCGAAATATCGTAGGTGTTGGTCTGCGGGTCGGGCAGACCGGCATTGGCTTTGACGATCAGCGGCAGGTCGGTGTGGCGGCGCAGCTCATCGATAATGGGGAAGATGCCCTCCGGCCCGGGTGAACAGTTGACGCCGATGGCATCGACATCCAGTGCGTTCAGCAGACAGGCCATAGATTCGACGCAGGTACCGCTGAAAGTGCGGTTGTTTTTATCGAAAGTCATAGTGCAGAAGATGGGGAGATTGGTGTTTTCTCTGGCGGCCAGGATGGCGGCTTTCAGCTCATACAGGTCGGTCATAGTCTCGAAAACTACCAGATCGGCTCCTGCCTGCTCGCCGGCGACCAGCATATCACGGAAAGCAGCGTAGGCATCCTGAAAGCTGAGTGTGCCGGTGGGCTCCAGCAGTTCGCCGAGCGAGCCGATATCCAGTGCTACGGCGATATCGCGGCCGGGGGTATCATCGGCGGCGCGGCGGGCGATGCTAATGGCCCGGGGGATGATCTCGGTCGGGGTGGTGCCGGCGGCTGCCAGCTTGCGGGCATTGGCGCCGAACGTGCAGGCGTAGATGATATCAGCACCGGCGTCAATATAGGCACGATGGATGGAATACAGCAGCTCCGGCCGGGAGGTGGCGAAAACCTCGGAGTTCTCGCCGAGCTGCAGACCGGCCTGCAGCAGCATAGTGCCCATAGCGCCATCCAGCAGCACGAACTCTTTTTGCATAATGTTTTGCAGGGTCTTATTCATAACAGACATTGTTTATCTTCCTTTATTAAATGCTATTTGGTATGAGGTGGTATCTGGTGTTTGCCGCAGGGGCGGCCGTCGCGTTGGAACGGGCAATCCCCGCCAAGCGCACAATCGGCGCAGGGATCGGCGGCCGGGGATTGCTGTCGGCGGCTGAGGCCGATGATGGCGGTGACGGATTTGCGCGGTATCAGGATATCGCTGGGGCTGACGGTGAGGCCGATACGGCGGGTGGCATCCAGTACGGTGCAGAGCGGCTGCTGCAGATCCAGCGGCAGATCGGCATAGCCCGGGCTGAAGCGGTGGGTCAGATGATAGCCCTGCGCCTGTATGGCGATGCTCAGCTGCTGCTCCAGTTGATCGCATATATCTTCGATAGCGGCGCTGGCGCAGGCATCCAGCATCAGTGCGGCGGAGATATCGGATATCTGGCGGCGGCGGATGATATCATCTACCGTGCCGCCCAGAGTGGCGGCGAACAGCAGCGCGTATTTGCAATCTGCCAGCAGCCCGGCGATAGCCCGACCGGGCAGGGCGATATTGGTGCCGCCTAATTGCAGGTCGGGTTGGCGTTGTAATGGGAAAAGCCGGTAAACGCAGCGCGGTGTAGCCCGGGTGATGATGGTATTGGCAGCATCATCCAGCGCGGTGCTTATCTCCGGCGGCAGCTCCTGACCTTTGTGGTGCAGGTAGCGCAGAGCCTCGCTGCGGTCTATATGGATTGTGGTGATATTGATATCGGGCAGGGTAAACATAGATCACCTCGGGTGGCATTGACTGCCAAAATAAAAATTATACATAACAGTATAAATTTTATGCGGCCAAAAGTAAAGTAAAAAATATGTGCAGTGTATCAGGAATTGCAAACAATATGATTGTCTG
>JAFQHB010000191.1 GCA_017398165.1 Bacillota bacterium | reverse complement strand
CGTTGGGCATTACCGATACCACGCCGGGCAAGAATGCTTTTTTGACGGCGGTATACTGTGCTATTGTGCCGTTCCTTTATTGGGCGGTGGACAGGCTGCGGCCGGATATGTATAATATCGCGGCGGCGCTGATGTGTATCGGTGGTATCGGGCTGGTATCGCTGACGGCGAACTTCAGCATTGGCTGGGGTGATGGGATGACGCTGCTGGGTGCGTTCTTTTATGCGGCGCATATCGTGGCACTGGCGAAATTTACACGCGGACGGGATGCGATGCTGCTGACGATGATACAGTTTGCCGGGTGCGGGGTGTTGGCCTGGCTGTGTTTTGCGGTGCTGCAGCCGGAGGTGCCGGTGCTGACATCGGGGAATATATCGGCGCTGCTGTATTTGACGGTGTTTTGCTCGGCAGTGACGCTGTCCTTTCAGAGCTTTGGGCAGAAGTATACTGACCCGGCCTCGGCATCGATATTGCTTTCACTGGAATCGGTGCTGGGGGTGGCCTTTTCGGTGGCTTTTTATAATGAACCGATCACTCTGCGGCTGCTGTTGGGGTTTGCGGTGATCTTTGTGGCGGTCATTATATCCGAGACTAAGCTTGGCTTTGTGTGGGGAAAAAAATCTCTTGACAAAGCGGTGGATTTGGGATAAAATCAATCTGTTAAGATGTTTGTAAATAATGGCTGTGGAGCGGGTCTTCCGCAGCCGTTTATGTCGGAATCAGCATATACCACCCGGGCCTCGCGCAGCGTATCCTCTGTGAATCGTGTCAGGGTCGGAAGGCAGCAGCACTAAGCGGATCGATGCGGGTGCCGTGAGTCTACCTGGGATGGGCTGTGGAAGGCATAAGCGGCTGCAGAAGGCCTGCTTTTTTTGTTGTGCTGCTTGCGTCCGGGCAGATGAGGGTGGCTGTGGGATGATATATTCTCTTGTCATTGTTTGTCCGATGGGATAATGCTAAAATCGTAGTGTGAGAAGAAGATAAACGCGGTCTGTTTCTTCCCGGAGAGGGGGAGAGACGGGCGGCGTTTTTTATTGGCAGGAGGAGGGAAGCAGAATGAAAGAGGCGGAGAGTGCGGCGCCGGATATGCGGCAGGTGTATCTGCCGGAGGTGGTGGGCGGCGGGTATCGGGATTTTTGGCATTTTCGGGGGCGGTATCGGGTGGTGAAAGGATCGCGCGCATCGAAGAAATCGAAAACGACGGCGCTGAATCTGATCTGGCAGATGCTGCGTTATCCCGGGAGTAATGCGCTGGTGGTGCGGCGGACGTATCGTTCGCTGCGGGATTCGTGCTTTGCTGAGCTGAAATGGGCGGCGGCGCGGCTGGGGGTGGCAGAGGACTGGCAGATGCGGGAAAATCCGCTGGAGATGACCTATGTGCCGACCGGGCAGAAGATATACTTTCGCGGATTGGATGATCCGCTGAAAGTGGCATCCATCGTGGCGCACAGCGGGTGGTTGTGCTTTATGTGGATAGAGGAGGCTTATGAGTTGGAGCGGGAGGCGGATTTTGACGCGCTGGATGAGAGTATCCGTGGCGACCTGCCGGAGGGGCTTTTCAAACAGGTGACGTTGACCTTTAACCCGTGGCACGAGGGGCATTGGCTGAAGCGGCGTTTTTTTGACCGGGCGGGAGATGACCCTGATGTGCTGGTAAAAACGGTGGATCACCGCTGTAATGAGTTTTTGGATGAGGCCGACCGGAGGATGTTTGCACGGATGGCGGAGCAGGATCCGCGGCGGTATCGTGTGGCCGGGCTGGGTGAATGGGGTGTGAGCGAAGGGCTGGTGTATGAGCGTTGGCGTGAGGCGGAATTCGTGCCGCAGGAGGTGGCGGCACGGCCGGAGGTACGCAGCGTTTTTGGGCTGGATTTTGGTTATGTGAATGATGAAACGGCGTTGTTTTGTGGATTGGTGGATATGGCGGAGCGGCGGTTGTACGTTTTTGATGAGGTGTATCAGCGGGGGATGTCTAACGAGCGGATATATCAGGAGATATACCGGCGGGGCTATGCCAAGGAGCGTATCCGGGCGGATTGTGCCGAACCTAAGAGTATTGACCGGCTGCGGGAGCTGGGGCTGACCCGGATATGCGCGGCCAGAAAGGGGCGGGACAGTATTTTGCACGGGATAGATCTGGTGCGGGGCTTTGAAATATTGGTACTGCCGCAGTGCCGGAATTTTTTGGCGGAGATCGGCGGGTATTGCTGGCAGCAGGATGCTGCGGGGCGGGCTCTGAACCGGCCGGTGGATGAGCGGAATCATTTGATGGATGCTATGCGGTATGCTATGGAGGGCGTGCTGGATGGTGAGGTTTATAGCTTCGAGTAAAAAATGAATAAGTGATCAGGGAGGCAAAAGAAGAAATGCGGAGTTTTATGGAGATATGGCGGGAAGTGAACCGGGGGCTGAGTGGAGTGAAAGCACCTGAGAGCGGAGTGCCGGGGGATCTGGAGATACTGGAATGGGAGCTGGAACGCTGGCTGGGCTCGGCGGAGCGGCAGCGGATGCTGCTGGGGCAGGATTATTATGAGGGGCGACAGGCGATATTGCGTAAGCGTCGGACGGTGATCGGGCGCGGCGGTGAGCTGGAGGCGGTGCGTAATCTGCCGGACAACCGGCTGGTGGACAACCAGTATGCCAAGCTGGTGAACCAGAAAACCAACTATATGCTGGGGCAGCCGGTATGCTGGGAGACTACGGCGGCTTTTGACAGTGTGCTGAAGCGTGTGTTTGACAGGGGCTTTTTGCGGATGCTGAAGCGGCTGGGCAAGGATTGTTATAATCTCGGGATAGCGTGGCTGTATCCTTATATAGACGGGGCGGGGGAGCTGGCTTTTCGTCGTTTCCCGGGGTATGAGGTGCTGCCTTTTTGGCAGGATGCCGAGCATACACGGCTGGAGTGTGCGCTGCGTTATTATGTGAGTGAGGAATGGGTGGACGGACGGGCCGAGCCGCTGGAGCGTGTGGAGGTGTATGACCTGAGCGGCGTGCATCGTTTTGTTCTGCGGGACGGGCATTTGCAGCCGGAGGCGGATTGCCACGAGGCTTACCTGCATTATCGTGATGCGGACGGTGTGGTGCGGGATATGAACTGGGCGCGTCTGCCGCTGATACCTTTCCGCCTGAATGAGCGTGAGCTGCCGTTGATATTGCGGGTACGCAGCCTGCAGGATGCGCTGAATCAGATGATCTCGCGCTTTCAGAACGTGATGGAGGAGGATGCACATAATACGTTGCTGGTAATCAAGAATTATGACGGGACGGATCTGGATGAGTTTCGCCATAATCTGGCGGCTTATGGTGCGGTGAAGGTAAAGACGGTGGATGGTGCGGGCGGTGGCATCGATACATTATCGGTACGTGTGGATGCGGCGAATTATCAGGCGATATTAAACCTGCTGAAAACGGCCATTGTGGAAAACGGTATGGGTTTTGATGCCAAGCTGGATAAATCGTATCGATCTCTGAATGAGCTGAACGTAAAAGCGATGTACAGTGATATCTGCCTGGATGCCAATGATCTGGAAACGGAGTGGCAGGCGGCTTTTATGGACGTGCTGTGGTTTGTGAAGGCGTATTGCTATAATCTGGGTCTGGGTGATTTTCGCACTGAGGAATGGCGATTGATATTCAACCGTGACATTATGGTAGATGAGAGCGAGGTCATCGCTAATTGTGTGAGATCGCGCGGCGTGATATCCGACCAGCTGATATTGGCACAGCATCCGTGGGTGAACGACGTGCAGGGTGAGCTGCGCCGCCTGAACGAGCAGCGGGCAGATGCCGCAGAGGTGTGATATGGCGGGACCGGTATTTGCAGTGTGGAATGGCAAAGAATGGCTGGAGGCACTGCTGGCAGACGGTGTGGTGCTGCACCGGGCGGCTAACGCGGCGGCAGTGCTGGATTGTGCTGTGGTGAAGGAGGGAATGCTTTCTTTTGCCGAGGGTGCACCGATATGTTTGCTGGTGGATGGCGCGGTGGTGTTCCGCGGGTATGTCTTCCGCAAGCAGCGATATCAGCCGGAGGTGATAAGTGTGCGGGCGTATGATCAGATGCGGTATCTGCAGAACAGGGATTGCTGTGTGATGCGGGATTTTACCGCCGGGGATATGCTGCGGCGGGCGGCACGGGCCAATGGACTGGTGCTGGGCGACGTGGCGGATACAGGGTATCGGCTGCGGGTAAGAAGCTATGATAACCGCAGGTATCTGGATATGCTGGCGGAGGTGCTGCAGGAGACTCTGGTGGGCGCCGGCCGGCATTATTACGTACTGGATGACGGAGGGAAGCTGTGTCTGCGGAGCTGCCGTGATATGCAGGTCGATATGCTGCTGGATATTGCGGCGGTGGGCGGCTATGATTATGCAACCTCCATCGATGATGGCCTGGCCAGCCGGGTGAAAGTGATATATGAGGACAAGCGCAAGGGTGCGCGTCGGGAATTCATCGCCGAAAACAGTGAGTATTTGCGGCGCTATGGTGTGCTGCAATTAGTGAGTAGGAGTGCGGATGCCACCGAGCAGACGATGGAGAAGGCGCGGCAGTTATTGCGTGAGGCCGGGTATCGGCAGGAGAGGCTGATGCTGCGTGATGTGCCGGGAGATCTGCGATTGTGCGGCGGGGCGATGGTCGGTGTACGATTGGACCTGGGGGATGTGATACGGGATGAATGGATGTTGGTGGAGGATGTGCGGTTTGGTTGGCGGGGTGGTGAGTTTTTGATGGATATAGAAGTGGTGCGAGGAAGTAATAATAGTGAACAGTGAAGAGTGAATAGGTTTTTTTAGGGGGGTGACGACAGGGTGTATCATTTCTTTTTGGGGGATATGGAGCTGCCGCTGGCACCGGAGAAGTATGTGGTGCGTATGTATAAGGGCAGTCAGGTATTGGATATGGCGGATGGTACGCAGATGAGTTTGCTGCGGCCGGGTGGTTTGAAACGGATCGCTTTTGAGTTTTTGCTGCCGCATTGGAGCGGTGAGCCGATGCTGCAGAACGGTGTGGAGGTACATAAGCCTGTATATTATCTGAATCGTCTGGCGGAGTGGTATAAGGCGGCGGAGCCGCGGCGACTGGTGATATACCGGGCGGTGCCGGGCGGCGAAGAATGCTTTCATACCGATATGCAGGTGAGTCTGGAGAAGTATCAGGTGACGGAAGCGGCGGAGCAGGGCTTTGACGTGCGGGTGGCGGTGGAGCTGCTGGAATATGTGGCACGCAGCACACGGCGATACAGCGGTGCGGCGGCACTGGGAGGCGGACGATGAGCGGCGCTGCGGCATTGGCCGGGAGTATTGCCGAGGTCGCCCGGCGGGCTGTTGAGAGTGCGGAGGGGTTGAGCTTTGCCTTTGGTGAGGTGGTGAGCAGTACGCCGCTGGAAATAATGCTGGAGCAGCGATTGTTGCTGCCGTATGAGGTGCTGGTGCTGACTGATGCGGTGATCGCGGAGGCGGTGCGGCTGGAGGGTGAGGATTACCCGGAGTATGAGGGGCGCAAGGTATATGCTGTGTATCATAACCTGACACCGGGGGATAAGGTGCTGCTGGCCAAGGCTGCCGGTGGGCAGATGTGGATAGTGCTGAGTCGGTATTATGCGACGGAATAGAGCAGTAAAATACGGGATGCAAAAGAGGTGATGATGTGCGTGAACTGTGGGAGAGCTTTGGTGGGAGGCCGGAGCAGGAAATGAGCGGGGCGGAGCTGCTGGCGAGTGCGGCGGCGCTGGCGATATTGGCTATCTGGCAGGAGGAGAAGCGGCTGGAGAGCGAACTGGCGCAGGATATGCAGCGGGGAGCTAAGTGGGATACGCTGTGGGTGCTGCGGGATGCGGCGGATAATGCCGCAGATGATGCGGAGATTTGGCAGGATGGTGCGGTGTGGCTGCCGCCGAGCGGTATGCTGGCGGGTGGCTCCGGGTTGTTTGATTGGCGGCCGGAGGTGAGTGCGCCGGGCGGCAGTGTGCAGGATATAGCGGTGCTGCCGGTGGAAAGTGGTGTGTATGGCGGCGCAAGTGACGTATGGCAGGCTGTGCGCCGGGACGGTGAGCTGCCTGCGGCGGGGATGCTGTCGGGTGAGCAGACAGTGGTGCTGCCGAAAGAGGTCGGAACGGTAGAGATGACTGTCTCGGATGGAGCGGTGGCAAAAAGAGGGGCGGCTGATGAATCGGCGGCGGCTGCCGGGGTAAAAGCAGGTGGTGGCGACAGTGAGGATAGAGATGATGTGGGTGCTGCGGCGGTACTCGGCCTTGAGTGGGCGTGGCCGGGGCTGGTGGATGGTAGCGGACAGTCTGTGGCGCGGACAAGTGCGGCGTCGGCTGCGGCCGGGCGTGAGCAGCGGCGGGATAAGGCCGTGGTGCGTGATGGAGGGCTGCTGATTGCGGGAGATCGTGTGCCGCGGGACGGAGAGGCGGCTGGAAATATGGCTGAAAACGTGGATATTGACGCCCTGAGCCGGGAGGTGGCGGCACGGCTGAGTGATGATCTGGCGGTATTATTGAACAGCAGATCCTGGGGGTAGGTTTGGGGGGTGTGTCTGATTATGCAGATATGCTTGCCGGCAGGCTGTGCATATGAGAGTGTCATTGTTTGTCCGCCCGGTGGGGTGGTAGAATAGTAGTGTGAAAAGAGAGCACTGACGGCGGCTGGGGCTGCGGTCGGGGGCTCTTTTTTTATGGGGAAGGGAGGTGAGCGAGCTGAGCGGAGGATTGGAGAGCTTCTTTGCGGCGGAGACGGCGCGGCCGGAGGTGCAGGTCGTCGTCTCGGAGAGGTTTCGGGGTGAGGACGGACAGGCGCTGGCCTGGCGTTTGCAGCCGGTGACGGCGGAGGATATGCAGCGGCTCTGGGCGGCCGGAAATGCGGATGGCGGCAGTGGATTGGTGCTGCGTCTGTTGGCGCGGGCGGTGGTGTATCCGGATCTGCAGGATGCGGCATTGCAGGATAGCTATGGCGTGCTGGGGGCGGAGGAATTGCTGCTGCGGATGCTTTCGCCGGGGGAATACGGGGTGCTGTTGGCGGCTTTTGAGAAGCAGAATCTGCGGCCGGAGATGCCGGAGCTGGTGCGGGATGCAAAAAACTGATACAGACCGGGGATCGCGAGGTGGCTGCGGCCTGGGCGGCACTGCTGCGCTGGGGTTGGCGGCCGCGGGAGTTTTTGGCGCTGGAGCGTCGGGAGCGGGCGTTTGTGATCGCCGGTCTGGCTTTGGAGAGGGAGTATCGGCAGCGGGCTGACGCCCCCCAAAACAGGATGGAGAGAAAGCGAAAGACTTAATTAAAAGTGAAAGAGATAAGAAAAGGGGTGAGCAATACGATGGAACAATGGCGTGAGGTGCTGCGGGAATTCTGGCCGGAGGAGGTTGATGCGGCAGAGCAGGATGTGCTGGCCGAGGCTTTGGCCGGGGTGCTGGCAGCGGCCTATGTGAGCCGTGGCGAGTATGAGGAAGTGCAGGCGGCACTGGCGGTGCAGGATGCTAAAGTGGCTGAGCTGGAGCGTGCAGCGGCGGAAAATGAACTGCTGGGCAGACAGCGCGAGCTGGAATATCGTATCGTGAGTGCATTGCGTGAGGCCGGGGCGAAGAATTTGCGGGCGGTGGAGGCACTGCTGGATATGGAGGCTATTGCGGCTGCGGAGGATATGGCTGCGGAGATCGAGCGACAGGTATTGGTATTGAAGCAGGCGGCGGACAGTGCTTTTTTGTTTGGTATGCCGGGTATTGGCGGGTCCGGCTGCTGGAGTGGATTCGTACCTGCGGATTCCGGTGATATTGAGGCAGGCACAGAGGGTGCCGGATTTCGTCTGCGTCTGGACAGGGCAAGAGCGCAGGGGGATGGTCTGAGCGTTATCAGGCTGAAGCAGGAGGCGGCGCGCGAAGGGGTCATGCTTTAATGCGAGGGTATATGTAAAGGGTGCTGCCTTTGCTATTTAAGATCGGTATTGGATAGGACGTAAAAACTGAGATAAAGTGTAAAAGAGAAAAGGAGAGATGTTTTATGGTAACTGTGAATGATTTGGGGACTACCTGGAATTTGCCTAATTATGCGGGAGAGCTTTTTACTGCGGATGCGATGCAGACACCGCTGCTGGCGATGATCGGTGGTTTGAGCGGTGGCAGACAGACTACGAATTTTGAGTTTCCGACGGCGGTGCTTTTTGATTATCCGGAGGCGGCGCAGCCGGAGATTTCGGAGAGTGCCTCGGCGGTGGCACCGGCGGCGGTGATGCCGGCACGTGAGCAGGAGACTAATGTGGTGCAGATCCATCAGGAGGTGGTGAACCTGACCTATGCCAAGCAGAGCAACAGCGGCAGGATGTCCGGCCTGAATACTGCGGGTGAGATCAACGGGGTGGCCGATGAGAGGGCTTTTCAGGTGCAGCATAAGCTGATCAAGATCGCTCGTGATGTGGAGCATAGCTTTATCAACGGCAGATATCAGAAATCTACCGGCAGCACGGTGGCGAACAGGACAAGGGGTATGCTGGAGCTGTGTGAGGAAGGAAATATCATTGATGCGGCGGGGGCTGCGCTCTCTAAGGATCTGCTGCAGCAGCTTTTCCGTATGATGGCGGAGAGTGGGGCGTACTTCACCAATATGGTGATGTTTTTGCCGGCGGTGCAGAAACAGAAGCTTTCGGATATTTATGCGGCGCAGATGGGCGGTTCGCTGATCTATACGCCGAGCCAGCGCAAAGTGGGTGGTGTGAATATCACCGAGATCGAGACGGATTTTTGCCGACTGGGTGTATGCTGGGATCGTTTTATGCCGGAGGGCAGTGTATTGGTGGCTGACGTGGCCCATCTGGCGCCGGTGTTCCAGGCGGTGCCGGGTAAGGGTGTACTTTTTGAGGAAGAACTGGCCAAAACCGGTGCGGCGGATAAAATCCAGATTTATGGTCAGATCGGTCTGGCGCATGGACCGGCATTCCTGCATGGTGCGATTGTGGGTCTGGCTTCTAACTGAGGCAGGACGGTGACTGATGATGCCGGAGAAATTGTGTGAATTGCTGGCGGCGTGGGGTCTGGCACCTGAGGGTGCGGATGAGGTATTGGCGGCGCTGGCGGTGGAGCGTGCCGAGAGTAAATTGTTGACCGAGCTGGGCATTGAAGAATTGACGGCGGATATGGCGGCGGCGTGTCTGGATATGGCGGCCGGGGAGTATTTGATGACCCGGCTGGCTTTATCGCCGCAGGTTTTTGCGGATTGGCAGCCGGACGTGAGAAGCCTGAGCATGGGCGACGTAAGTGTGGGCTATGCGGTGGGCGAGAGCGGCAGGTATGCCGGGCGCGCCGGGGTTTTTCAGTTTGCGAATGGGTTGCTGATGCGTTCCCGCGAGGTGTTGGCAGCGGTGCGGGGTGTAAAGTGGTGAAGCAGGGACAGATGGCATTATATGGGATGTTTGATGGAGTATGCAGTGTGTGGAGCATAGTGCAGGAGACGGATGCGGATGGCATACAGCGGGGACGTGAGGTGCTGGCGGCGGCTGACGTACCGTGTCATTTGGTATTAACATCGGCCGGGGCGGCCAGGAACGAGGGCAAGGGCAGCAGGATATCGGCGGTAGGGAAAATTTTCCTGCCGCCGGAGCTGGTGGTGAAGCCGGGCAGTATGGTGCGGGTGTATCAGCTGGGGCTGGTGTTTGGGCTGGTGTGCAGCTCAGTGGCGCGGGTGTATTGTTGGCATCAGGAGATAGAGCTGTGCCGGCCGGAGGACTGGGCGTGAGGAAATAGTGAATAGTGAAGAAGTTTTTGGGGAGGAAAAAAGGTGCAGAGAGATCTTTTGGTGGCGCTGGTGGGGCGTTTGCGGGAGATATTTGGTGATGAGTGTGCGGTTTTTTACGGCCGGGTGCTGCAGGGGCAGCGGGAGCCTTGTTTTTACCTGCGGCCGCAGGCTGTGGAACGGCGTGTGCTGACCGGCGGGCGTGTATGGCGGCGTGTGGCATTGGAGCTGCATTATTATCCTCTGTTGGCAGGCAGCCTGGATGAGCAGGCGGAGGTAGGTGAGAAACTGCTGCGGGGGCTGGTGTGTATAGATGGTGAGCAGCGGGCTTATCGCGGGCAGGAGATGGCCTATCGTGTGGGCAGTGAGTATTTGTGCTGGTCGGCGGCATATGAATACCATACTACGGCCGAGCAGGAGGCTGCGGATAGCGGCGGCAGCGAGCTGATGGAGGTATTGGTGCAGCAGACGGCAGATGATCATAACGATAAGTGATAGAGATGAGCGTTAATACGAAAAAAATATGATGAATAGAGGAGAGTGATGTTGTATGGCTTTTGGTGGCGGAAGTTTTTTGGCGCAGAATAAGGTGCTGCCGGGTGTATATATGAACGTGGAGCAGCAGAGCAGACAGCGATCGGTGCTTTCGGAGCGTGGTGTGGCGGCGTTGGGTGTCGAACTGGACTGGGGCTCGGAAGGCAAGATGTTTTACGTGGAAGCTGCTGATATAATGCAGGATGCGGCGAAGTATTTTGGCTATACGTATGGTGATGCTGAGATGGCCGGTATCAGGGAGCTGTATGCACACGTGAGCGGGTGTTGGTTTTATCGCCTGAATCCCGGTGTGAAGGCGGCCAACAAGCTGTGTGAGGCCAGATACTCCGGCGTGCGTGGTAATGCGCTGCGTATTGTGGTGGAGGAGACGGATAATCTGGATTACATCGTGCGTACATATCTGGATGGGCGCGAGGTGGATATGCAGGCGGTGCGCGGCGCATCGGAGCTGGTGGACAATGATTATGTATGTTGGCTGGAGAGCGCGGCACTGGTAAATGAGGAGACTTTGGCATTGAGCGGCGGCAGTAATAAGGCGGCGGTGGAGCTGGAGGATTATGAGGACATGCTGGAGCTGCTGGCGGGCTGTGATTTTAACGTATTGGGCTGCCTGAGTATGGATAGTAACGTGAAGGCGCTGATGCTGCGTTATACCAGGGAGCAGCGTGAGGAGAACGGCAAATATTTCCAGACGGTATTGTATCGTTATGCCTGTGATTATGAGGGTGTGATATCCGTGGAGGATGCGGTGAGTGACGCGGGTATGCCCGAGAGTGCGCTGGTGTATTGGGTGACCGGTGCGGAGGCCGGGTGTGCGGTGAATGCGGCACTGACCAATGCGGTGTATGACGGTGAATTGAGCCCGGTGGTGATGACGGCGCAGAGTGAGCTGAAGGAAGCTTTGCAGCAGGGTAAGCTGGTGCTGCATAAGATGGGTGACGGTTATCGTGTGCTGGAGGACGTGAATACCCTGAAGCCGGCGGGTGATACGGCTGAGAAGCGTTATAACCAGACGATGCGTGTCATTGACCAGATCGTGATGGATGTGGCGGCGCTTTTTTATGAACGATATCTGGGGATGGTGCCCAACGATGCGGCGGGGCGTGTGAGTCTGTGGAACGATATAGTATCTTATCATCGTCAGCTTGCCAACCTGCGGGCGATTGAGGATTTTGACCCGGAGCACATCAGTGTGGAGCAGGGCGATACCAAGAAGGCGGTAGTTGTCAGTGAATATGTGAGGGTGACGAACGCGATGTCGCAGCTTTATCTGACAGTGACTTTTGAATAGGAGAAGGGGGCGAAGAACTGAATGACGGGAACGATGAATGCCTGGGATGCGATAAGCTCGGCTATGGCAGAGTGTTATGTGACCATTGACGGCAGAAGATATAATTTTATGCAGGCGATTGATCTGGAGGCCAAAATCACCAAGAAGAAAATGCAGGTGCCGGTGCTGGGCAAGACCGGCAGGGGCAACAAGGGCGTGGGCTGGACAGGTCTGGGCTCGGCGAAGTTTCATTATAATACCTCGGTATTCCGTGAGCTGCTGTATCGTTTTAAGGAGCGCGGCGAGGATATGTATTTTGACATACAGGTGACGAATGAGGATCCGATAGCGACGGTGGGCAGGCAGACTGTCATCCTGAAGGATTGTAACCTGGACAGTGCGGTGCTGGCGAAATTCAGCGCTGAGGAGGAATATCTGGACGAGGAGATACGCTTTACCTTTGAGGATTTTGAGATACCGGAGAAATTCGGCGAATTGGCCGGGATGTAATATCGGTGTGGGTATGGCCGGTATATCAGGGGTGTATAGAAGGGGGTAAAGCCTTTGGCGGAATATGAAGGTAAGTATCTGACAGAAACATATGGGCTGGAAGAACTGGAAATCGGTATGCTGCGGGTGCGCGGCCGGGTGGATGACCTGGCGGCGCTGCGGCAGGCCGTGTGGCTGATGCTGAACAT
>JAFQHB010000190.1 GCA_017398165.1 Bacillota bacterium | reverse complement strand
ACCAGCAGATCCGCCTGCACCGCCCCCGCCACCAGTGCGGCCAGCGTGTCGTTATCGCCTACTTTCAATTCACGGAATACTGTCGGGTCATTCTCATTGACGATAGGCACTACTCCGTAATCCAGCAGCGCCGCCATTGTATTCTCCAGGCTGGAATATCTGGCCTTATCCTCAAAATCCTCTTTCGTCAGCAAAAGCTGCGCCACATTCACGCCGTATTCACCAAAAAATTTCTCATAGCTCTGCATCAGAATGCCCTGACCGACTGCTGAGAGTGCCTGTATCTGCGGCATCACCCGCGGCCGTGCCGACAGCCCCAGCTTGCCGAGACCCGCGCCCACCGCACCGCTCGATACCAGCACCATCTCGCGCCCGCTGTTCTGCAGGTCGGCCAGTTGGCGCGCCAACAGCTCGATACGATGGATGTGCAGCTTGCCGTTGGCATAGGTCAGGCTGCTGGTGCCTACCTTCACCACGATGCGCCGCGCGCCGATCAGCATTTCCTGAATATTCCGCTCCATCACTAACATCTCCTATCCCACACTATCCTGCCGATTCCCTCATTATTCTGCCGCTATTCTGCCGCCATTTTGCCGCTATGCGCCGATAATACCCATAGCCCCGGCAGCCAGCACCACGATACCCAATACGATACGATACCAGCCAAAAGCCTGGAAGTCATGCCCCTTGATGTACGCCATCAGGAATTTGATCGCCAGTACCGACACCACGAAGGATACCAGCATACCCGTCAGCAGTATCAATGCCTCCTGATAGGTAAAGGCCAGTCCGAACTTCACCAGCTTCAGAAAGCTCGCACCGAACATCACCGGTATCGCCAAAAAGAACGAAAACTCTGCCGAATCCCGGCGGTTCACACCCAGCAGCATCGCACCCAATATCGTCGAGCCGCTGCGCGAAGTACCCGGCACCAGAGATAATACCTGAAAGCAGCCGATACCCAGCGCCGTCGGGTAAGATATCCCATCCAGACTGTCAATACGAAAGCTGCGCCCGGCGTTGCGCTGCTCCAGCACGATAAAAAGCACGCCGTAGACGATCAGCGCCCAGGCTACGATGGCCGATCCGCGCAAATGCTCATCCATCCAGTCATCAAAAAGCAGACCCAGCACCGCCGCCGGCAGGCAGGCCACTATGACCTTGCCCCACAGCGATAACGCCGCCCGCTTCTCCGAAAAAGACTTGCGGGCAGAAAATATATTCAGCTTATCAAAATACAGGTAGACCACCGCCAGGATCGCCCCCAACTGGATGACCACCAAAAACATATTCCAAAACTCATCGCTGACATCCAGCCGCAGCAGCTCATCAAACAATATCAGATGCCCGGTGCTGGATATCGGCAGCCACTCGGTGATGCCCTCCACGATACCCAGACACACGACCTTCAAAAACTCCCAAAGACTCATTACGCCGTCAATGCCCCTTTCACTTCACACTCTCACTGTTATTAAAATCCTGCTCTAAGCTATTCCTCATATATATGTGCGCCGACAGCCCGCAGCTTGCCTATGATATCCTCATATCCGCGGTAGATGTGATCCACCTGCCCGATCACCGTGCGTCCCTCGGCCGCCAGACCGGCCACGATCATCGCCGCACCAGCCCGCAGGTCGGTCGCCTCCACGCAGGTACCTTTCAGCTTCGGCACACCGTTGACGATCGCCGTATTGCCGTGCACACTGATCTGCGCCCCCATACGGCAAAGCTCCGGCACGTGCATAAAGCGGTTTTCAAAAACCGTTTCGGTCACCGTGCTGGTACCGTTGGCCAGCGTCAGGAAAGCCATAAACTGCGCCTGCATATCGGTAGGAAAGCCCGGATACGGCATCGTCTTGATCTCCACCGGATCAAATCTGTCGGCCGGCAGTATATGCAGCCGGTCGATCTCGTCAATAATACGCACACCGGCGTCCTGCATCTTGGCCATTATCGGCTGCAGGTGGCTGGTGATCACATTCTCCAGGAAAAGCTCGCTGCCCGTCACCGCCGCCATCAGCATAAAGCTGCCGGCCTCGATGCGGTCAGGTATCACGGTATGCACTGCCGGATGCAGCTCCGGTACACCGCTGATGCGTACCACATCAGTACCCGCGCCGCGCACCTTGCCGCCCATCGCATTGAGCAGATTGGCCAGATCCACGATCTCCGGCTCTTTGGCCGCGTTTTCGATCACGGTATTGCCCTCGGCCAGCGCCGCCGCCATCATAATGTTCTCGGTCGCCCCCACACTGGGGAAATCCAGATATATCCGCGCGCCGTGCAATGTGTTCACCCGCGCCTCGATGTAATTATCACTGATGGTGATACCCGCACCCATCGCCTCAAAGCCTTTCAGATGCAGATCAATCGGCCGCGCCCCGATGGCACAGCCACCCGGCAGCGGGATACGCGCCCGCCCCAGCCGCGCCAGCAGCGGCCCCATCACCAGAAAAGAAGCCCGCATCTTCTGCACCGCCTCAAAGGGCGCATTGGAATCAGCCAGCTCAGTAGCATCAATACGCAGCGTGCCGTCCTTATATTCCGTCGAGACGCCGAGATAATCCAGCACCTCGCACATATTCTCTACATCCGTCAGCCACGGCGTCTCCTCGATATAAGACACACCGGCCGGCAGCATAGCCGCAGCGATCAAAGGCAGCACGGCGTTTTTGGCCCCGCTGACGTGGATAGTACCCGCCAGTTTGTGCCCGCCTTCAACGATTATATGCTTCACAGGTCATCCTCCATAAAAGCCGGACCGGAAAAATCCAGCCTGAAAAATCTCAAATAAATTTTATTCTCTATACCGGTCGGTTTTTCCTGCCCAAATCCTGATACTCAGCAAATTTCCCGCTAATTGCAGCAGCTTTTTTTGGCAGGAGCAGGCAGGGCTCACCCCGCACCTGCGCCACATAGGCCGTACCAAACTTTCTGCGCTATTCCTGCGGCCTGGCCGGTACAGGCGGGAAAACGATCACAATGTCCGTCCCTACGCCGACCTCGCTGTGCAGCGATAACTGCGCTTCGTGCTGCATCACAATATGCTTCACGATGGCCAGCCCCAGACCGGTGCCGCCCGATGCCTTGCTGCGGCTCTTGTCCGCCCGGTAAAACCGCTCAAATATCCGCTCCTGATGCTCCTCCGGGATGCCGATGCCGGTATCGGATACCGTCAGCCGCGCCCCACCGTCCGGTACAGCCTCCACCAGTACGCGCACCTCGCCGCCCGGACGGTTATAGCGTATGGCGTTATCACACAGATTGTATATCAATTCCTCCAGCAATTCGTGCTTGCCGTATACCCAGGCATCCACCCCGCGCACCGATAGCTCCACATCCGCCTTGCGGGCGTTGAATTCCAGCAGCCCGGCGGTATCCTGCGCCACCGGCAGCAGATCCTGCTCACCAAAGCCTTCGGCGGCCTGCGGCTCATCCAGCTCCGACAGCTTGATAATATCGCGGATCAGCTCGATCAATCGCCCGGCCTCGGCGTGGATCTTACCGGCAAATTCCTTGATGTCCTCATCCCGCGCCATACCCGTTTCGATCATCTCGGCATAACCGGATATAGAGGTCAGCGGTGTTTTCAGCTCGTGCGATACATTGGCCGAGAACTCCTGCCGCTGGCGTACGTTCTCCTCCTTTTGCACCTGCCGCCGCTGTAATGCGTCGATAAAGGGCATCAGCTCGGGATACGGCACGCTGTACACCAGATCATCGGCATCGCTATCATCCGCATCGCTGGCCGCCGCCACCAGCGGGTTGACAATGTTCTGCGTCAGCCGCCGAGCCAGTACCCCCAGTGCCAGCAGCCACACCCCCGCCCCCAGCACCAAAAAAACAGCCTGCCGCACACCAAAATGCGGCAAGCCGTCAAACAGTCTGCCATAGAGCATATACATCAGGCCGGTCAGTGCCGTCATCAGCGCCCCCAGCCAGCAAAACCGCCAAAAAAGCTTCTTCGCCATAAGCGGCCTCCCATATCCTATTGATAGCGTTAAAGTGATCTTTCAGTTGATCTTTCGGTCAGGCTGTCAGTCGATCTTATAGCCCACGTTGCGTACCGTCTTGATGATGGAGGCACTCTCGCCCAGCTTCTGGCGCAGCGTCTTGATGTGCATATCCACCGTACGGCTCTCCCCCTCGAAATCCATACCCCAGACGCGGTCCATAATACGCTCGCGCGACAGCACAATACCGCAATTTTGCAGCAGCAGCTTCAGCAGCTCATATTCCTTAAAGGTCAGGCTGCATTCACGCCCGCGCTCGTAGACCAGCCGTTTGTCATCATCCAGCACCACATCGCCAAAAGACAGCGTGGCGGCCGGTTTGGCCAGCCGCCGCAGCACCACCTTGACCCGTGCAACAAATTCAATAATGCCGAAAGGCTTGACGATATAATCATCCGCACCCTCATCCAGCCCGCGCACAGCATCCAGCTCCGAGCTTTTGGCCGTCACCATAATGACGGGGATATCTCTGGTGCGGCTGTTCTGCCTGAGCTTGCGCAGCACGGCATAGCCGTCCTCGCCCGGCAGCATAATATCCAGTATCAGCAGCTCCGGCAGTTCTTTTTCACATTCCGCCCAAAAATCAGCGGCACATTCAAACTCCTTGATGGCAAAGCCGCTGTTTTTCAGCGCATAGCTTTCCATCTGACGGATGTTGCTGTCATCCTCTACAATATAGATCATCCAAACTCACCCACCATAATTATATAGCAGGTGACCGCCCTAAGACAAGGGATATTTCCGCAAAAACTCCTCATACATCGCCATATACTGCGCGCTGCCCGCCGAACCAGAGGATTTCAGCTTGTTCATATATTCGTGCGTCTCGAAACGATCGTGCTGCAGTTCGATGATGCAGACCGCCAGATTCGAACAATGATCCGAGATACGCTCCAGATTGGTCAGCACATCCAGGTAAATGAAGCCTTTCTCCAGCGAGCACAGCCCGCGCTGCATACGGTCGATGTGGCGGTTTTTCATATCATCGCACAATACGTCGATGACTTCTTCCATCGGCTCTACCTGCACGGCATATCGTATATCTTCCGTCTCAAAAGCCTTGAGCGAGAGTTCCATAATATCCTCCACCGCACGCTGCAGCACCTGCAGGTCGGCAATAGCCGGCTCCGAGAAGCTCAGTTTCTTTTCGTGCAGCTCTCTGGCGGAATTGAGCAGATTGCAGGTATGATCGCCGATGCGCTCAAAATCACTGATGGTATGCAATATCTTGGACACGTGGCGGCTGTCGGTAGCCGAGAGGCTGCGGCCGGACAGCTTCACCAGATATGTACCCAGACGATCCTCATAGGTATCAATGCGATCCTCGTTGGTCTCGATAGTCTCCGCCTTGTGCTTATCATACTTGCTCATCAGATCAAAGCTGAGCTGCAGGCTCTCCCTGCCCATGGCACCCATCTCGACAGCACGCTTTTCGGCCTGCGCCAGACCAACACCGGGGGCTTCCAGCAGACGCTCGTCCAACAGCTCGATCTCGGCATCGGCAGCCTGCGGCTCATCCTTCAGGATGGTGCAGACCAGCTTCTCCAGCGCACCCAGGAAAGGCAGCAGCACCAGAGTACAGGTAACGTTGAAAATACTGTGGATGATAGCCACGTGGAAAGCCTCCAGAGGCTGATCAAAGAAATCAAACCGGATAATGGCGTGCGCGCCGTAAAAAGCCACCATAAAGATAGCCGCACCGATGATATTAAAGAACAAATGGCCCAGCGCCGCGCGTCTGGCGTTTTTGTTGGTACCGATAGAAGAAAGCATCGCCGTCACACAGGTACCGATATTCTGGCCGAGGATGATCGGGATGGCTGCACCGTAAGTCACCGCACCCGAGATAGTCAGCGCCTGCAGAATACCCACCGAAGCCGAAGAACTCTGGATAACGGCGGTCATCACCATACCCATCAGCAGGCCGAGCAGCGGATTCTGGAACATCAGCAGCAGATTGGCGAATTCCGGCATATCCGAAAGTGGCGCCACCGCATCGGACATAGTATCCATACCAAACATCAGCAGCGCAAAACCCAGACAGATAGCACCTATATCACGCTTGCGCTGGCTTTTGGTAAACATAAACAAAAAGATGCCCACCACCGCGATTATCGGCGAGAAAGAAGAAGGCTTGAGCAGCTTGACCCAGATATTACCGCTGTCGATACTGATAAGGCTCAAAAACCATGCGGTAATGGTGGTACCGATATTGGCGCCCATAATAATGCTCAATGCCTGACGCAGCTTCATAATGCCGGAGTTTACAAAACCCACTACCATAACGGTAGTCGCCGAGGACGACTGAATAACGGCAGTTACCGCCGCACCCAGCAGCACGCCTTTAATAGGATTGGAGGTCATTTTCTCCAACAATGCCGAAAGGCTGTTGCCGGATTGTCTCTCCAAACCTTCGCTCATGATGTTCATACCATAGAGGAAGAACGCCAGACCGCCAAACCATGTAAACCAACTGAAAATATCCATATGTTTTCTCCGTTTCCCGACCTGCATCCGGCAGACCGCTTCTTTTTTTGACTCTTTTGCAAATTCCTCGTTAAGTTTAGCCTGTCAAGGTAAAATCCAAATCAGGCTTTATGTAAAGTTTTCGTAAAGTTTAATACTGATACTTGACAGAGAGCCGAAACCGTGTATAATTGTATTAGACAGTTAATACAGTCATACAAAAAAATCAAGGAGGTGCCCACAATGCCCTGGGACTTCGCGCCTGACCGGCCGATATACCTGCAGCTGATCGAGCATATCCAGCAAAAGATCATCAGCGGCGAATACCAGCCCGGTGACCGTCTGCCCTCAGTACGCGAGCTGGCCGCCCAGGCCGCCGTCAACCCCAATACTATGCAAAAGGCGCTGGCCGAGCTGGAACGCGGCGGTCTGGTATACAGCCAACGCACCAGCGGCCGCTTCATCACCGATGATGCCCTGCTGCTGCAAAACCTGCGCCGGCGCACCGCCGTCCGGCACGTCAATGACTTTCTGCAGAATATGCAGACTCTGGGCTTCTCACCCGAAGATGCCGCCGACCTGCTGGCCGAGCATATCCGGGCAGACCGTCCCCAATTACCGGGACCCGATACACCAAACGAAGGAGTGATGCAAATTGACTGATATGATACTGAAATGCAGCGCCCTCAGCAAGACCTACGGCCGCAAACAGGCTCTGCAAGGTCTGGATCTGGAGCTGGCGCCCGGCCGGATAGTCGGGCTGCTCGGCCCCAACGGCAGCGGCAAGACCACACTGCTCAAGCTGATCAACGGCCTGCTGACGCCGACTTCCGGCACTATCCGCATCGACGGCCTGCCGCCGGGCAAAGAAACCAAAGCTATCGTATCTTACCTGCCGGAGCGCACCTATCTGGATGACGGTATGAAGGTGCGCGAGGCCATCAACTTTTTCCGGGATTTTTACAGTGATTTCGACAGCACCCGCGCCGCAGAAATGCTGCACAGCCTGGATATTGACGATAACGCCCGCCTGCGTACCCTCTCCAAGGGTACCAGAGAGAAAGTACAGCTTATCCTGGTGATGAGCCGCAGCGCCCGCCTTTACTGTCTGGATGAGCCGATAGCCGGTGTTGACCCCGCCGCGCGCGATTATATCCTGCGTACGATCATCAATAATTACGACCCGCAGGCCACCATCCTGATATCCACCCATCTGATCGCCGATATCGAGCAAATACTGGACGAGGTGATCTTCATCCGTGACGGCCGCCTGATAATGCAGCGTACCGTCGATGATATCCGCGCCCAGGACGGCAAAAGCGTCGATACACTCTTCCGGGAGGTGTTCAAATGTTAGTCAAGCTGTTAAAACACGAATTCACTGCCACGGCACGCACGCTGCTGCCGGTATACGCCGCCCTGCTGGCGATGACGCTGCTGATGCGCCTGACCGCCGGCGTCGAATACCTGCACCAACTGGCCGAGGAATACTTCCTGATGGGAATGTTCCTGTCCGCACTGTCAATGCTCTACGTCTGTGTCATTACCGCGGTTTTCGTGGTCACCGCCATTTTGCTGATCCAGCGGTTTTACAAGAATCTGCTCCGCGACGAGGGCTATCTGATGCACACGCTGCCGGTAGCCACCTGGCAGCTCACCGCCGCCAAACTTATACCCGCGGTATTCTGGTGCGGTGTCACCGGTCTGGCCGCCTTCCTGTCAATGAACATTATCTTCACCGTAGAGCCCATCCGCATCAGTGATATCATTGATATACTTACCCGGGAAGGCTTCTCCGCCTGCCTGCTGTTTCTGGAAGGCATCGCGCTGGTGATATTCACCCTCACCAAGCAGATACTGCAGGTCTATCTGTCGCTGGCCATCGGCCATCTCGCCAATTCTTTCCGCATCCTCTGGTCGATAGGCGCCTATATCGGCATATCCTTCATCGCCAGCACTATCACCATCGTCCCGCTGATGTCTGCCCGCTTCTCCGCTCTGGCCGAGCATCTTATCACCGAAGTACTGACACTGAGCAATTACCAAATGATAGTAATGCACCTCAGCCTGCTTTTACCGCTGCTACTGTCGCTGCTTTTCGGCGCACTTTACTTTACCGCCACCAACTGGCTGATGAAGCACAAACTCAATCTGGAATAGCCCGCTGGGCGATCAGAGAATACCAAAAAGCCCGCTCCGCCTGTGATACCGGAGCGGGCATATTATTTTTCCGGGCAAAATGCAGAGGTTTTACCTCCGTACTTACCCCCATCCGAACCGTCGACGCGAGCTATTTTCGTGCTTTGCGCGGGCGGGCGGGGATTTCTATGCAGTTTTAAATTTAAACCTATAAGTTTTTTAGAGATGTACCGTGTCCGTT
>JAFQHB010000189.1 GCA_017398165.1 Bacillota bacterium | reverse complement strand
GGGCAAGACGACCGCCATCCAACACCCGACAGGACAAAATAAAGGCTGCTTCGTTTGACCTGTCACAATGCCAAACGAAGCAGCCCCAACACACACAACTATTCACTAATTACTACTTACTGTCAATTACTTACTGCTTACTCACCGGATATTGCTGCCCACACGGCGTCCAAATCATCGGTGCGTACCGTATAATCCACCAGCATATCGCCATACAGCACCGCAAACCGTCCGTAATAATGTCCTGCATCATCGCTTTCGCTGCAGCGCCCCCACAGCACGTCGGCACTCAGCTCTTCCCGGGTAAAGATGGGATAATGCATCGCATCAAAAAGCTCATCCGGCACCAACTGCCAAATATCCCAGTGCGCCTGTCCCTCCGCCAGCAGCGAGGCATAATACCGCTGATCCCACGTAGCGGGATCGGCAATATCCACCCGGCGCACCGCATCAGCCTCCCCGAACGGGCGCACCTGCAGGCAGATATAATCATAACCGTACGTCCACACCACCTGCAGCACGGCATCCGCACCATCGCCGGCCAGCACTGCCTCCTCGGCCACATAACCCTCCGGCAGCACAGTGGGCAGCAGCCCGGCGTACTCCTGCATAGCGTAAAGCTCGTCCATAGTCAGCTTCTGCACCTGGGGCGCCGTGGGCTGACCACACACAGCGTCATCAACAGCCAATGCCGCCGCACTTGGCAGCTCATCCATACCCATACCGGCATAACTGAGCATATAGCTGCCTGCTTCACCGATGTTTTTCAGCAGCTCCTCCGGCACTTTACCGGCAGCATCGCCAACATCCGGGCTGTTCTTTTGCCCGTCATCCGCCGTATTGCCTCCTGATGTGGCATTATAATGCCAATCATCCGTCTCGCCCGTCTGTATCGAATACAACAGACCCGGCCGATGCGCAGCCCCGGCAGCAGAAGCTCCCGCACTCATCTCTGCCCCACCGGCCGCACCGTCCATAGCACTCTGCAGCAGCCCCGACACCTGCGGCGATACCGCCAGCACCGCCAGACACAGCCCCACAGCCAATACTCCGCCGCGCCAGCCGCAGCGCGTCCCGACAAAAGGGCGCGCTGCGGGCACGGCCAAATGCTCACACAACAATTTCTCGGCAGCAGCCAACAACTGCGGATCCGGCGCAATATCCTGATATTGCCTGCAGTATTCTTCCCTAAAATTCAATTTCATTGGCATCTCCTTTCAGGCTTTCTCCCAGCAGACGGCGGGCACGGGTGAGCTGCATCCGTACCGTTGATTCTTTCCTGCCCAACAACTGTGCGATATCGGCAGTCGTCATTCCCTCATAATAGAAGAGATGGATCAACACGCGGTATTTCTCGGGCAGGGCGGCCACCGCAGCCTCCAAGCCGTGATCTTCGGGCTGCGGTGCAGTAATTTCCTCCGTCATCGGCTGGGTATTGCGGCGGAAAGCAGAACCCCAAAAGTTTTTGGAGCAATTAACGGTCACACGCAGAAACCAGGCTTTCTCATGTGCGGCATTGGCAAACTCGGGACGGCGGGCGATATAGCGCAGGAAAACCTGCTGAAAGATATCATCAGCATCCGCCCTGTTGCCGCACCTGGCAAAAGCCAGCTTATAAACGGCAGATGCGTTCCGGGCGATGATCTGCTCAATGTCTTTGGGGGTAAAGCC
Organism: Bacillota bacterium; assembly: GCA_017398165.1. Lineage (GTDB taxonomy): Bacteria > Bacillota > Dehalobacteriia > UBA4068 > UBA4997 > Avidehalobacter. The sequence goes on along the minus strand of JAFQHB010000189.1, from coordinate 256 downwards.
GCCGCAGGAGATACCCCCACAAGGGAGATCGCCCCGGGGTACGTGCTGATCAAGCGCGTTTTCTTCCGGGGAATCCTCATCCCGGATATCCGCCGCAGACCCAGCCCCAACGACATCTATCGCCCCATACAGAGCTGCCGTACGCACCCCGGCCAGCGCCCCGGCGATGATAAAAGACCAGGCTTCATTCGCGCCCTTACCCCGGCAGCTGTTCCGGGTTTTATTCCGGGATTTATCCCGGGCTTTATGCCAGATT
>JAFQHB010000188.1 GCA_017398165.1 Bacillota bacterium | reverse complement strand
TGTCCAGAGTGTGCCATCGTAATTCTGGTACGAACTCTGGTACGTAAAGTTCCGCGGAAAGCAAGTGTTCCGCGACTTCTTGAATAAATGCAACAGAATGGACAAAAACGGCAGATTTCAGACGAAAAAAGACCTGAAATCTTTTGATTTCAGGTCTTTTTGGTGGAGATAAGCGGGATCGAACCGCTGACCTCTTGAATGCCATTCAAGCGCTCTCCCAGCTGAGCTATACCCCCAAGACATTTGTTATTTTAGCATACCTCCACAGCAAAGTCAAGAGCGATTTTGATTTTTTCTATCAATATCTAATAGCAAAGCAGCGCCCCGGGCAGGATACATACCCGGCCCGGGGCACGCTCGCATCAGCTTATCACTATCTGTCAAATACACAGGGTATACCCCAAGAGGATCATTCCGCCGCCAGCAGTTCCTCGGCCATATCCAGCATGGATTCAGCACCCAGAGTCAGATCCCAGCCGAACATATATTGCTTCACACCGTCAGCAGTCCAGGTGACACCACAGCAAACCGTTTCCTTCACCTCATCAGAACCGTAAGACATATACATTGCACCGCTGTCTACTGCTGCCTGCTCCTCCTCGGTCATTTCATAATTAGGAGGAACGAACTTATAAGGCATCTCGGTGTAACTCAGCACCACATCATCCACCGCTCTGGTCACAGGCTGCGGTTCACCCGGCAAAGGCTCGGCGGGCACCTCCGGTGCGTTGTTATAGGTCAACACCACTGTTTCACCGGTCACGGCGTTCACATAATCTACATACAGCTCGGTGTAATCCTTGCCAAAGCGTTCATTATTCTCATCCAATGCGGTAAAAGAAGACAAAGATGCTTTTTCAAATGTAAAGCCATTGCTGAATTCTTCCACCAGCTTGGGCTCAAATTCCAGTTCCGGTACCAATTCCTCCGATACCTCAGTAAAGTTCGCAGTCTCCGAACCAACGATATTGTGACCTACCCAACCGTTGATTATCCCCGTTGCCGCCAGCGCCGTCACACAAGACAGGCAAAATACCGTACAAATCGTAGTCACCAGCTTCATACTAAATTTCTTCATTTTCCAATTCTCCTTTTGCAATTTACTGTTCAGCACTGCATCGCTCTGTATTTTGGTGATCTCATCCCACATAAGTTCCTCGGCCGCAGCCGATAACTCCAGGCTATCCGCCCGGCTATGCAGCGCCTGTTTGATCTCCTGCTCCAGCATAGTATCAGTTCTCACACTGTTCGACCTCCCCGTTAAAGAATTCATTATTGCCCAGCCTGCGCCGCAACAGCCGACGTGCCGTAAAGAGCCGTGATTTTACCGTACCCACCAGCGTACCGGTGGCCGCAGCTATCTCCTGCACGCTCATCTCGTTATAATAATACAGGATGACGACCGTCCGATGCTTGATATCCAGCCTGTTTACAGCCGCCAGCAGCTCCTGCCGGCGCTCTGCCTGCACGATGAGCTCCAGGGAGGATGGTATCTGATCTTCATCCGGCCGCTGTTCCTGCCATACCTCCGCTACCGGCTGCTCGGCACCCTGCCTGCGGCAATACTCCCAGGCCGTCCTGATAACTATTCGCCAAAGCCAGGGACGAAAGCTGGTGGGATCCTTCAGTCCGGGCAGATTACGCCAAACCTTGATGAAGGAATCCTGCAGCACGTTTTCACTATCACAATGATTGCCGACAATCAAAAACGCCGTCCGCAGCACCCGGCTTTTGTAGCGCTCAAAAAGCAGGGCAAAGGCAGCCTCATCACCTGCCTGGAACGCCACTACCAGAGCTTCATCCTCCATACTCACCCCCACCTTTCCATATTTTAATTTCAGAATTTCATCTTCTGTTCATTCTGCTTTTGCTGATTTCGTTTTTGCTCATTTCACCATCTCATTTTATTGACGCGTCTATATATAAGAGCAGCCAACAGCCGTTTTGGTTCATTATTTCCGACATCACGATAAAAAATTTTTCTCTTGGTTCATAAATAGAATACCTGCCCGGAAAGAACGGCACGCAAAAGAGCACAAAAAAACTGCCCATAAACCCGGTGTTTACAGGCAGTATGTTTCATTTTGGTGGAGCAGAATAATTTAGATACAGGTGCTTTAAGTGAAATATCAATTTCGTTGATGTGAAATAATTTACTTCGTAAATTGTGAAATAGAAAGCTACCGCATCAAGTGAAATTAAATCCACCCACTCGCTGCTCACAGCGAATTTCACACGCCGTAGGCGTATTTCACATTGCGAAGCATTATTTCACCCACCCGCAAGGGTGGATTTAGTTGAAAAACCGACAAGTTTCAACTTGTAGGTTTTTCTGGTGGAGACAGCAGGACTCGAACCTGCGACCTCTCGCATGTGAGGCGAGCGCTCTAACCAGCTGGGCTATGCCTCCAAAAAAATGGCGGAAGCGGTGGGATTCGAACCCACGTGCCCTTGCGGACAACCTGATTTCGAGTCAGGCTCGTTATGACCACTTCGATACGCTTCCGCGGGTAGTGTTATCGGGCGGTCTGCCCAGATAGCACCTAAAAATGATAGCATAATCGGCAGCTTATTGCAAGATGTTTTCGCAAACTTTATGCAAAAAGTTCCGACACGCTCTGGCCAACCCCTACTGTCTGGACGCCTTTTCCTCCGCCAGAGAGAATTTGGCCTCCAGCATATTTACCAAACTGCGCTTGGTGTTCTCGATATGATGCGCCGCAGCGATCTCCGCAGCGGTACTGTCACGGCGACGCAGCGCCTCGATCAGCTCATGGTGCTCGCTCAGGGAGTTTTTACGCACACGCATATCTGCCAGCGAGATAATGCGATAGCGCGAAAGCTGCTCCATAATATTGCTCATCATCTGTACCAGCCGCTCGTTACGGCTGAATTTATACAGCAGCTCGTGGAATTGTGCATCCAGCGCCACCCATTGTTCCACGTTGCCCTCCTGCCAGGTAGCAGTCATACGCTCCGCCAGATCATCCAGCAGTGCAAAGTCATCCTCCGTCATACGGCTGGCCGCCAGACGCACCGCCAACGACTCCAACGCAATACGTATCTCATATACGCACTCCACATCATTGACAGAAAGCCCCGCCACATAGGCGCCTTTTCTCGGCACCATAATGACAAAACCCTCCAGCTCCAGACGGCGGATCGCCTCACGGACAGGGGTACGACTGACGCCCATTTCCTCGGCCAGCTGCACCTCCAGCAGACGCTCGCCCGGCGAGAGCTGTCCTTTCATAATCGCATTCATCAAAACATCAAAAACCATATCGCGCAGAGGCTGATACCCCTCCAGACGGATCGGTGACAATTTTTCTCTGGTCATAATAATCTCCCAAATCTCCCTGCTGCAATAATATTGCACATTACTAAATGATTCTCATATCCCGAACTCTAAAAACCGCCGGCCTTGACAGCACAGACGAAAGGATATTTGCCGGTTAGCCGCGCCTCAGCAATAGCCGCCTGCTTCTTATCCCGGGCTATACCCATCACCGTCGCACCGCTGCCGCACAGCAGCGCCGCCAGCCCCATATCCGCCAGCTCGGCCTTGATAGCCGCCAGCTCCGGGCATACGGCAAAGGCAGGCTGCTCCAGAGCGTTATAAAGCGCTCCGCCCACTGCCGACGGGCTGCCTGATGCCAACGCCTGCCGCATAGTCTCGGTATGCGGCGAGCCGCCCTGCGCCGGTGTTATACCCATAGCATCATATTGGCGATATACCTGCGGGGTAGCTACTGCGATGCCGGGATTTACCAATACCAGACGCAGCTCCGGACAACCGCCAAGCGGGGTCAGCTTCTCGCCTATCCCCTCGGCCAGTGCCGTGCCGCCATACAGGCAGAAAGGCACATCCGCACCCAATCGTGCCGCCAGCTCTATCAGACGCTGATACGAAAGACCCAGCGCATAAAGCTCATTTACCGCCAGCAGCACCTGCGCCGCATCGGCCGAACCGCCACCCAGACCACCGCCCAGGGGTATTTCCTTATGCAGCACTATATCCATCCCACCATC
>JAFQHB010000187.1 GCA_017398165.1 Bacillota bacterium | reverse complement strand
CCATAATTCCCGGAACCGCGCATCCGATGGTGATTACGAAGGGAATGACGGACTTTCCGGAAAGACCCACTTTCTTGAAAATCGGATCAAGCACAACCGCAACGCGCGACATGTATCCACAGTCCTCAAGAAGCGCAATCAGGAAATACATCACCATTACCAGCGGCAGGAAGCCTACTACCGCGCCCACACCGCCGATGATGCCATCCACCAGCAGCGCCTGCAGCAGCGGCGAGCTATCCGCCACCATCCCGGCCACCATCGTCTGGAAGCCCTCTATCCAGCCCACCAGCACATCCGCCAGCAGCGGGCCCAGGCTGGCCTGCGAAATATCAAATACCAGAAACATCACGACGGCAAAGATCGGGATGCCCAGCCACTTATTCGTGAGGATAGCGTCCAGCTTATCCTGCGAGTTTTTCTCGCGGGTGAGCACCTCGCGCTTCTCGACCTCCGCCACGATCTTGTTGACGAACTCAAAACGCTTTCTGTCCGCCGCTTCAACGACAGCCTTATCCGAAAGGTCGATATTCCCCTGATCGTAGGGAGCCTTCTGCACCTGACCGGCCTGCGCCACCGCAGTATTGATCACCGCCGAGAGCCCGTTGGCACTGGCCGCGGTAGATACCGTCTTGATGACCGGGCAGCCCAGCTTGGCCGAAAGCTTTTTCGCATCGATCTCGGTATGCTTCTTATCGTTGACGTCGCTCTTATTCAGCGCTACCACCACCGGGATACCCAGCTCCAGTAGCTGCGTCGTGAAAAACAAGCTGCGGCTCAGGTTGGTCGCATCCACGATATTGATGATAACGTCGGGATTTTCATTCTTGACGTAACTGCTGGTGATGCTCTCCTCAGAAGTAAAAGGCGACATCGAGTACGCACCGGGCAGGTCGACTGCTATCAGATCCAGCGCCCCGTCATAATAATTCTTTCTGATCGGCCCTTCTTTTTTCTCCACAGTGACGCCGGCCCAGTTGCCGACGCGCTCGTTCCTGCCGGTCAGAGCGTTATACATCGTCGTTTTCCCGCTGTTGGGATTGCCCGTCAGAGCAATTCTCATTATCAGTATCCTCCTGTAAAATGATCGTAATTTATATGAATTTTAATTTATGTACCAAATTAAAAGCTGCCGGATAAAATTTACAGGCTCACAGCACAGTTAGCATCCACTAACTATACTGTAAAAAAATTTGATCCCGCATCAGCCATCCTGCCCCGAGGCCACATCCACCATACCTCAGACCAGGATAGCCGACGCCAAATCATTATCAATGCTGTAGCGACCGTCCTTGATGGAGACTATACAAATCCCTTTCAAGTGCGAAATCACGGTGATAGGCTCACCACTGTAGCAGCCCAGCGAGAACAGAAACGCATCTATTTCTTCATCATCAGTGATGATCTGCTTGATGATATATTCCTTGCCTTCCTGTGCATCCAAGAGGTTCATTAGCATATCCGCCTTTCCAATACCGGGTTAGCCGCTCCTAACTATATAAATATAACACTATTATCGATTTTTGTCAATAATTATTTCCCCTGACAGCGGGTAATGCGGGACTTCTTCGCCTTGTCCCCTATGGCAAGCTTATGCACGTCATTACCATATTATGCAACCAAAATTACGGCGCACGAAAACATACCCGCGCCGGGGTATTGTGCCAAGGCGCGGGTAGTGATGTATTCTTTTTTTGGAGGGGGGGGGTTATTCCCACTCGCTTACGAGTTCTTTCCCACAGTTACTTTTCGCCTTATTTTGGGCTAATTTCCGTGAGATTTCTCTCGTTTTGCTTCGTTTTTCTCTGTATTCTCTGTGTTCTCAGCCCGTTTGGTACTGTTTTGGTATCAAAGTTTGGTATCAATTTTCTGAAAAAT
>JAFQHB010000186.1 GCA_017398165.1 Bacillota bacterium | reverse complement strand
TTTTTTTAGATCTTTCTTAGATAAAGAAATTTCCTGTAAACTTGCCATTAATCACATAGTATGCAAGACTTTCTTCCGGTTTCACATAAAGTTCAACTGTCTTGAAATCTGCTTCTTTCTGATTCAAATCATATTTCCATACATCCTTTGCAATTCTTACCAAATCATCTGTTGTATAAGACTTGCCTGCGAACTGGAAGTTGATAACGGCTTCTGTTTTTGCTTTTTGGCGGTTTGGTAGCAAAGGACTGGAATATGACCTGGCAAACTATATACTTATAGCTTATATTGCAGCTTTTATCATATTGTATAGCATACTGACGGTCAGAGCCTATCCACAAACCCCTAATAAAATATTCCTGCCGTGTAATATTTTTAATCTGGCAGCATCCCTGCTGATAAATCATTTCATTCTCAGGAATGTCTGGCAGGATTTACGTTGGGAGTATTTTTTCCATCCTTTTGATTCAGTGCAAATACAGATAATTGTATGGTTTATCCTGTTGGTCTGGCAAATTATTATCCGCTTTTTGGTATGGATTAAATATTCATAAGGATAGAGCAAGTGCAGCCATATCAGGTTTATGGCTGCACTTGCTTTGGTATATGGAGATGAAACGCTTTTACTTTTTCATTTTGTTATTATTAACTGCTGTCATCATCACAGCCCGGCTGCTCACCCCGCCGGACGCCCCCACCACGGGCGATACCGCCATTCCGGCAGATACCTCGGCGGTGCTATACGCTGTCCACGATTCCTACGACAGCCTGTTTATCGGCACGCCCAGGTCAGAGACGTATTTCTACGATGCCGACGGCAATATTATTACCTGCATCTGCGCCGATAAGCTGTACGGCAATATCATCACGCCGTACCCCGATGGTTTGTGCTTCTTCCAGCGCGATCACGCAGTACTGGCTGATACCGCAGGCAGCACAACCATCCCCTACCCCGGCGGCAGCAACATCACAGGGGTTGATACCAGCGGCTATATTGATGAATTTGGCCTGCTTTATGCCATACTGCACGATACCCGCAGCAGCGCAGACACACCTTATACCACCATCCTGCGCCTGATCTCGGCGGATGGTGCTTATGACGTCGCTATCCCCTATTATCTGGATACCGTCTGCTACGATGCCGAGACCCGCCGCTTCATCGGCATAATCAACGGATATTTCAGCGATATCCCGTCCGGCAGCGATCTTGCCTATGTCACAGTTGATTTCGATACCGCGGCACAATGCTTCGTCCTCTCGCCCGGGCTGCACGCCATAGATGACCCGTACCTTACCGGTACGGATGATGGCGCGACCGGCATCGGCTATATAGCCGGGGATGGTCTGCTGCACGCCGCCGTGACGTTCCCCAACGATCCCAACGATCCCACAGGTATCGGCAGCCTGCTGCTGCATACCTACGATATTGCTGCCGATCAGTTCGTATCCCGCAGCACATTGCTGGCAGATTACCGGCTTGGTGTTTACGGCGGTATATTCATCGGCCGACCCACCATCACCGCCAACGGGCGGCTGTACCTCTTTACCGCCAACGATAAGGCCGTGATCATTAGCGACGCGCAGGATATCACCACCATTGACCTGCCGCATGAGCTGCTGTACGCCGAGGGCATGAGCATCGGCTCCTCCTTAGGGACGCTGACCGCCAATATCAATGTCGGCACGGACGGCAGTATTTACATCCTCTGCCCCTATGTCGCCGATGGCAGCCTGCAGATATACCGTGTGCAGACCGATGCCGGGTATAAGCTGATCTGGCAGGGCACAGCGCCCAGGCTTTCACGTCATATGCAGATAAGCGACTTCATATTGCTGCCCTGACTTTAGCAGGCACAAAAAATCACCGCATACCACGATAAGTATGCGGTGATTCTCTTTTCGGCGGTTGGGAATATTCAGGCTTATTTGCCGCTGAATACCGGCTTACGCTTCTCGGCGAAGGCGGCCAGACCTTCTTTGCAGTCCTCGCTCATCAAAAGCTGTGCCTGATTGATGGACTCGATCTCCATCACCTCGGCCAGGGTCATCTCGCCGCTGTGGTTGATCAGCTTCTTGCAGGCAGCCAGAGCCAGCGGTGCGCGGGCAGCCAGCCACTCGGCATATTTCTCAGTCTCGGCCTGCAGTTCCCCGGCCGGGTAAACAGCATTGACAAAGCCCAGCTTCTGCCCCTCCTCGGCGGTGATCGGCGCAGCGTCAAACATTGCTTTTTTGGCCAGCCACGGGCCGATAGCGCGCGGCAGGAAGTAATGACCGCCAAAATCAGGCGCCAGACCGATATTGCTGAAGCTCTGGATGAATTTCACACCCTCGGCGGCAAAGAGGATATCGCAGGCCAGCGCCAGATTAAAGCCGGCACCGGCAGCCACACCGTTGATCATACCGATCACGGGCTTGGGGCAATCAAACAATGCCTGGCTGACCTCGCCGACCGTGGATACAAACTCACGGGCGGCATTCTCGGTATCCAGCGCATCCAGCGCCTGCAGATTGCCGCCGGCACAAAAAGCACGCCCGGCACCGGTAAACACGATAACGCGCACATCGGCATCCTGCTCCATCTCCTCGATAGCGGCCAGCGCACCGGCAGCCAGCTCGTTGGTGATGCTGTTCAGCGATTTGGGCTGATTCAGATAGATCCAGCCGACATTACCTTTCTTTTCCGTCAAAACTACCATCAATAAGACCTCCCTTTGCTAATCAAAAATTTTTATTTTTACCGTACTTTTCTCCCAAGCAGTTAGTTTTGTTGTATCTCTGCCGCAGCACTGGGAAACAGCCTGCGGTACAACCGTATTAAAGCACTTATTTCGCTGTCCCGGGCGGTAATCCCTGCCAAAAGGAACAATTTAACACCGACAAGCCGCCTCAATAAAGCTGCCCCTGCTGCCGCTGATATTCCTCAAAGACACTCAGACATTCCTCCCGCCCCAGCTCCTCGATAACAAAAGGCGCATCTGCCCTGCCGCCCAGGTAATCATAGATGGCAGCATCACGAAAGCCGATCTCCGCCGCATCATCCCGCGTGCAGGCATAAACGACACGGCTGATATTCGCCCACACCGCCGCCGCCAGACACATCGGGCAGGGCTCGCAGGAGGTATACAGCGTGCAGCCGCTGAGGTCATGGCTGCCCAGCCGCTCGCCCGCCAGACGCAGCGCCACTACCTCGGCGTGTGCCGTGGCATCGTGTGCCGCCAGCACTCTGTTATGCCCGACAGCCAGTACCTCGCCCCCGGCATCGACCACCACCGCACCAAAGGGTCCACCCTCACCGCCGCTGCTGCCGATAGCCGCCTGATCGCGTGCCAGCAGCATAAACTCCATATCCCGTGCTTTGCTGTCTTTCGGTTGTGACATATCCATAACCCCCTATCACTTTATCAGTGCCGCCCACACAAAAAGCCGCACTCCGCCTGCCAGCAGCGAAATGCGGCTCCACAGGCCGACGTCAGTATTTATATATCAGTTTTTATAATATGTGTATTTATACCGGCGGTATTTATTCCGCTCCGCCGCAGACCTGATGCAGGGTCAGCTCGCCTGCCAGCAGCCTGTCCTTTTGCGGACGGGAAAGCTGCTTCAGAAACACCTCTGCCCGGCGGGCATCACGCGGCGAGGGCAACTCCGCCGACCATACCAGCTCTACCGGCAGGCGGCTGCGGGTGTACTTGGCGCCGCGCCCGGCATTGTGGCAGGCCACCCGACGCTGCAGATCCAGCGTATAGCCGGTATACAGCGTGCCGTCAGCACAACGCAGCATATAAACGAAAGCCATCAGCCCACCGGCTCGAAAACTTCGCGCCCCATACCGCATACCGGGCATTGGTAATCGGGCCCCATCTCGCCCTGCTCCACATAGCCGCACAGCGTACAGCGCATACCGCCGGTCTGACCGGCCGGTGCCGCTACCGGCTCAGCTTCCGCCGCTACCGGCTCGAAAACCTCCGGCCCCATACCGCAGAGAGGACATTTGTAATCCGGGCCCATCTCGCCGTATTCGATATGCCCGCAGACAGTGCAGCGCATACCGCCTTTTGCCGCTTTTTTGGCAGGCTCAGGCGCACGCTTGGCCGCCAGATAATCGGCATAGATCAGCGGTTTGCCGCACAGAGTCTCGCCTTCGGTGATCTCCACCACAAAAATGGTATGCGTGCCCATCGGCATCTCCTCGATCACCCGGCCTGTCATCCAGGCACAGAAACGCTCATCGGTGAAATACGGCACACCCTGCTCATCCACACCATCAGGCGGATAAGCCGCGAACTTATCAATATCACGCCCGGACTGCATCCCAAAATGCGCGATCAACTCGCGATCCATCCCATCGGCCAGCACACTGATGCCCAGCAGACGGGATTTAGCGGCCAGCTCTCGGGTGTAATTGTTATTATTCAGGCTGACGGCCACCGTCGGCCTCTCGCCGCCGGTGATCTGCATCACCGCATCGGCTATCTGGCCGTTCATTTTGCCGTCACAAACAGTGGTTACCACATACAGACCATAGCTGAGCTGACGTAATGCTTTGGTATCCATATCAGCACCTCCCAGAGGTTATTTATTTCGCCTCGCGCTGCAGCGCCCGATAGCCAATATCCCGGCGGGAGAAGCAGCCCTCATAATGGATACCGTCCACCGCAGCATAGGCTTTCTCGATGGCCTGGGCGATAGTCGCACCGTGGGCGGTCACACCCAGCACACGGCCGCCGTTGGCCACCACCTGCTGATCGACGAATTTGGTACCGGCGTGGAACACCACAGTATCGGGATATTCGACATCCAGACCGCTGATGGGCTGCCCCTTTTCGTACTTGCCGGGATAGCCGCCGCTGGCCACCACCACGCAGACAGCCGCATCATCCGACCATTTCAGGGTACATTCATCCAGACGGCCATCCACGACAGCCAGCATGATCTCCACCAGATCGCTCTCCAGACGCATCAGTACAGCCTGAGTCTCAGGGTCGCCAAAGCGGGCGTTGAATTCCAGCACTTTCAGCCCCCTGGGGGTCACCATCAGGCCGGCGTACAGCACGCCTTTGTACTCTCTGCCCTCGGCCAGCATACCATCCACCGCAGGCTGCAGCACCAGATGCAGAGTCTGCTCGGCCAGCTCCTCGGTGTAGACGGGCGCGGGGGAATACGCACCCATACCGCCGGTATTGGGGCCCTCGTCGCCGTCAAAAACGCGCTTGTGATCCTGCGCCGAAACCATCGGCAGCACCGTCTTGCCATCGCTGAAAGCCAGTACGCTGACTTCCTCGCCCTCCAGGTATTCCTCAATGACTACCCTGGCACCTGCCGAGCCAAAAGCATTGCCCGAGAGCATATCTGCCACCGCATCCAGTGCTTCCTGCTCAGTCATAGCGACGACAACACCCTTGCCGGCAGCCAGACCGTCAGCCTTGACGACTATCGGCGCGCCCTGCGTACGGATGTATTCCTCTGCCGCCGCCCGATCTGTAAAGCTGGCATAAGCCGCAGTCGGGATGTTGTATTTCTCCATAATTTCCTTGGCCAGAGCCTTGCTGCCCTCGATCAGCGCAGCCGCCTGACTGGGGCCGAATATTTTCAGCCCTGCGGCGGTAAATTTATCCACGATGCCTGCCGCCAGCGGAGCCTCCGGACCCACCACGGTCAGCCCGATCTCCTCAGCCCGGGCGAATTCCAGCAGGGTATCGACATCCTCGGCCGGGATATTGACGCACTCGGCCAGATCAGCAATACCGGCATTACCCGGCGCGCAGTATATCTCCTCCGCCAGCGGGCTCTGTGCCAGCTTCCACACCAGCGCGTGCTCGCGGCCGCCGCCGCCTACGACTAAAATTTTCATATCTATTCCCTCGCAATCAGTAGATCAAAAAGCAAATTAGTAATGGAAATGACGCACACCGGTAAAGACCATAGCCAGACCGGCCTCATCAGCCGCCGCTATCGAATTGGCATCATAGATAGAGCCGCCCGGCTGGATAATAGCCGTCACACCGTGTTTGGCGCAGGCATCCACGGTATCACGGAAGGTAAAGAACGCATCCGAAGCCAGCACCGCACCGAAAGTACGATGTTTGCCGACATTGAACGCCATATCAATAGACCCGATACGGCTCATCTGCCCGGCACCGACGCCGACGACCTGATTGTCCTTGGCCAGAATGACCGCATTGGATTTGACGTGCTTTACCACAGTCATCGCGAAGATCATCTGCTCGATCTCCTCGGCGGTGGGCTGGCGTTTGCTGACTACCCGCATATCCTCGGGCAGGGTCTGCACGGTATCGTTCTGCTGCAGCAGGATACCGCCCTTGACCGGGTAGAAAGAAACACGGGGTTTCGCTTTGGTAAATTCTGCCACCGTCAGCAGGCGCAGATTGGGCTTGGCCTGCAGTATCTCTTTGGCTTCATCGGTAAAGCCGGGTGCTACAATAGCCTCCAGGAAGGTCTTGCTCATCTCTTTGGCAGTGCAGGCATCCACCACGCGGTTGACAGCCACGATACCGCCGTAAGCAGCCAGAGTATCGCCCTCATAGGCCTTGACATAAGCGCGGCAAATATCCTCAGCGAGCGCCATACCGCAGGGATTGGTGTGTTTGATGATGGTAGCGGCAGGCTGATCGAATTCACGCACCAGCTCCAGCGCGGCATCCAGATCCAGCGTATTGTTATAAGAAAGCGGCTGGCCGTGGAACTGCACGGCATTACCGATACCGGGCTCGTCATCACCAAAGCAGGTGTAAAGAGCCGCCTTTTGCTGGGCATTCTCACCATAGCGCAGATCACGCTGTTTCTCGCCCAGTATCAGTACGTTCTGCGGGAACTCCTCGGCAGTGCCGGTCACATTCTGCAGATATGTAGAGATATAAGCATCGTACTCGGCAGTATGGCGGAAAGCAGCCGCTGCCAGCTCCAGACGGAATTTCTCATCCAGAGTATCGTTTTTCAGACGCTCGATGATCTCGGGGTATTTCTTAGGGTCGGTAACGATAGTTACGGCTTTGTTGTTCTTGGCAGCGGCACGCACCATAGAGGGGCCGCCGATATCGATATTCTCGATAGCATCAGCCAGATCAACATCCGGCTTGGCTATAGTCTGGCGGAAAGGATAAAGATTGACGGCCACCAGATCGACCGGCGTGATATTGTGTTCTTTGAGCTGACTCAAATGATCGGGGGTACGCATCGCCAGGATGCCGCCGTGGATATACGGGTTCAGAGTCTTGACACGGCCGTCCAGAATCTCCGGGAAGCCCGTTACCTCGCTGACGTAGGTCACCGGGATACCGGCCTCGCTGATAGCCTTATAGGTACCGCCGGTAGAAACGATCTCAAAATCCAGCTCAGTCAATGCTTTGGCAAATTCCAGCACGCCGGTCTTATCCGACACGCTGATGATAGCCCTGCGGGAAGCCATAAATTTTCATCCTCCTGTAATTCGGTTTTTGATATTCCAATCTCTGTCATTCAGGCAGCTCAGCCGCCCAGCAGCCAGTCCAGCACGTTTTCTCCGGCACTTGTCTGTTCGCGATAAATCTCGGTATAGCCGCAATCGGTACAGCTCACCGTCACAAACTTCTTGTTCTGTACGTCAAAATACTTGGCAAAACCGGTGCCGCTGGCGGCAAAGCTGTCAGTCTCATAATGCCGGCAGCCGCACTTGGGGCATACATACTGTCTGTTATCCATACACATCACCTTTAACAGCAAATACTCACAAAATAAATACTCACGGGCAGCTAAAATATAAGCATTACCGGCCTTACTCGGCGATCCTCACCCGGCGGCCCTCAATAGTCAGCTTGCCCTCGGCCAGCAGCTTCAGCGCCAGAGGATAAATAATATGCTCCTGCTCCAGAATACGTGCCGCAAGAGTATCGGCGTCATCATCCTCCAGCACCGGCACCGGCGCCTGCAGGATGATCGGGCCGCTGTCCAGCCCGGCATCAACAAAATGCACCGTACAGCCCGATACCTTCACGCCGTATTCAAAAGCCTGACGCTGGCCGTGCAGCCCGGGAAAGGACGGCAGCAGAGCCGGGTGGATATTCAGCACCCGCTGCGGGAAAGCATCCAGCAGCACCGTCGTCACCAGGCGCATATAGCCGGCCAGCGCCACCGCGCCGACACCTGCCTGCTGCAGCAGACGCACGATCTCGGCATCGTATTCCTCACGCGAGGCGTATTCTGCCGGGCGCACCACCGCAGTGGCGATACCGGCCTGCTCTGCCCGCTGCAAAGCATAAGCATCGGGCTTGTCACTCAGCACCAGCACTACCTCCACCGGGATCATCCCCATCCGCGAGGCATCAATGATCGCCTGCAGATTAGAGCCGCTGCCGCTGGCCAAAACGCCGATTTTCAGTCTGCCGTTTTCTGTCATAATCAACACCCGTCCTTTCAAACCGCCGTCCGGCAGCTTTGGTAATTATGCAATACTTATTTAATGATTACGCCGGGCATATCCCCGGTACGCTCTACCATTTTGCCGATGATTCTGCCATCGGGGCAGGCTGCCAGCACTTTATCGGCATCCTCGGGGCGTACCATAATAACAAAGCCGACGCCCATATTGAATACACGGTACATCTCCTGCGATTCGATCTCGCCCAGACGCTGGATGACCTCAAAAATCGCAGGGCGCTGCCATGCGCTGCTGTCGATATCAGCAGCCAGACCGTCATTATATACACGGGGCAGATTCTCCAGCAGACCGCCGCCGGTGATATGGCACATACCGTGGATATCCACCTGCTCCAACAGCGGCAGCACG
>JAFQHB010000185.1 GCA_017398165.1 Bacillota bacterium | reverse complement strand
GTGGAGGGTATCGAAAAGCGGGAGGTAGCGGGGCAGCAGCGGGAGTATTATATGCTGAATCTGCCTTTTTCGGCTTTGCGGGTGATGGTGCCGCTGGAGGAAGCGGAAAATATCGGCCTGCGGGATGTGATGTCGGCAGAGGATTCGGAGCAGGTGCTGCGGATACTGGAGGATGGCAAAGCCGGGGAGCGGCCGGCTGCCGATAAATGGAGTCAGCGGTTTCGCTCGCAAATGGGGCGCATCAAGACCGGGGACGTTTATGAGCTGGCGGAGATAGTATGCAGCCTGAACCGGCGTGATCGGCGGCGGCCGTTGGCGGCAGGTGAAAAAAAGCTTTTTGAGCAGGCGCGGGAGATATTGCTCAGTGAGCTATGGCTGGTCTGCCACGAAACGCAGCCGGAGGTATTGCGGCGGGCGGAGGAGTTGCTGCAGCGCTGAACGGCTGAATGTGTGAATAGCTGAATATATGAACGTATGAAAAATCGGTCTTTCTTTTGATGACAGGCCGGTTTTTTATATGCGCGGCGTTTGGTTTGTGTTTTTGCGGTGCTGCAGGTTTGCGGTATTGTTGGTGTGTGCTGTCCGATGGGGTCTGAGAATGTTTGATGCGGGGATAGGTGATCGGCGGAGGTTATTTGTTGTGTGGGGTGAGGTCGGGAGGGGGTGCGGCCGCTGTTTTTTTTGATGTGGGCAGGATTTGCAATATATATTATAGAATAAAGAAACCGTATATGGCTGCGACGGATAGTGGCGGAGTTGTGTGCGAATGTGTGATGCCGGAGGGAGTGTGGCAAATGGATGAGAAGGGCAGCGTAAAAGACCATGTGGCTGCGGAAGAATCGCCCCGCAGGAGTGGGTGGCGATATTGGCTGGAAATGTCTTTTTATGGGATAATGTATGTGGCAGTGGCTATCTCGGCTTTTGGTCTGGCGTATAAATTCTCTGACGGTATGGAGATGGCGGAGCGTGCGATCGCGATTTTTGTGACGACTTCGCTGGGCGTATTGGTAACGGCGCTGCTGTTGCCGCCGGTGGTGAATTTTGGCCGGGCGGTTTTTGGCGGGATCGTTAATCAGCTTTTCCGGATGCCAGTGCAGGATATTATCAGCGCGGTGGCCGGGTTGATAATTGGTCTGGTGATTGCCAGCCTGCTGAATACGGTAGTGGGCAAGATCAATATTATCGGGCCGTATGTCTCTATGGTGTCTTTGATCTTCTTTTCTTATATGGGTATGATCGTTTCTTATCGCAAGCGCAACGAGCTGTGGGGCTGGATGTCGTGGCGCGGCGGCAAGGCGCACGGTGAGGAGCATACAGCCGGACGCATCGGGCCGAAGGTGCTGGATACCAGTGTGATCATTGACGGGCGTATTGCGGATATCTGCCGTGCCGGCTTTCTGGAGGGGGAGCTGGTGGTGGCTAATTTCGTGCTGGATGAGCTGCGGCATATTGCCGACCTGCCGGATTTTGTGAAGCGTAACCGCGGGCGGCGTGGTCTGGATATCTTGAACCGGATGCAGAAGGAGATGCAGGGGCGGGTGGTCATCAGTGACGTGGACTTCCCGGATGTGGCCGAGGTGGATAACAAGCTGCTGCGGCTGGCACAGCAATTGGACGGCTCGGTGGTGACCAATGATTTCAATTTGGCGCAGGTGGCGCAGGTGCAGGGTGTGCGCGTGCTGAATATCAACGAGCTTTCCAATGCGCTGAAGGCGGTGCTGCTGCCGGGTGAGAACTTTATTGTGGACGTGATACACGCCGGCAAGGAGAATAATCAGGTCGTGGCTTATCTGGACGACGGCACGATGGTGGTCGTCGAGAACGGACGGCAGTATATCGGCAAGCGTATCCGGGCAGAGGTAAGCAGCGTGCTGCAGACTACCGCCGGGCGGATGATTTTTGCCCGGGCACTGGATAATGTGCCGGAGGGTGTGCAATAAGCGATCTCGACAAGGAGGCTGCGGATATGCAGGTGACGGTGGTGGTATTGGCTGCTGGCCAGGGTCGGCGGATGGGCGCCGGTATCAACAAGATATTTTTGGAATTGGGCGGCAAGCCGGTGCTGGCACATTCGCTGCAGCTTTTTGAGCGGCTGGAGCAGGTAAGCCAGATCATCGTGGTGGCGGCGGCCGGTGAACAGCAGCAGATACAGCAGCTCATCGCGGACTATGGTATCGGCAAGGCCGGTATCGTGGTGGAGGGCGGCAGTACCAGACTGCGCTCGGTGGCGGCGGCGCTGCCGTATATCAGCTGTAAGGCGGAACTGGTGGCGGTACATGATGGTGCGCGGCCGCTGCTGGAGGAGGCAGACTTCCTGGCGGTGGTGCGGGCGGCTGCGGCGCCCGGGGTGAGCGGTGCGATTTTGGCTGCCCCGGTGACGGATACCATCAAAACTGTGTGCCTGCAGGAGGACGCTGCGTGCGACGTGGTGGGTATTGTCGACGGGACTCTGCAGCGGGAGCGGCTGTGGCGGGCTATGACGCCGCAGGTTTTTGCTATTGAACCGTTTATTGAGGCTTATTCTTCATTAAATAAGGACTTTACCGACGATGCGGCATTATTGGAGGCCGGTGGGGCGCAGGTGGCGCTGGTGCGCGGCAGTGAGCGCAACATCAAGATCACCACGGCTTTTGATATGCGGCTGGCGGAATTGATACTGACAGACAGAGCAAAGGAGAGTGCGGCAGAATGAGGATCGGTATTGGTTATGACGTACATCGGCTGGTAGTCGGCCGGGAGCTGGTGATCGGCGGTGTGAATATTCCCTTTGCGAAGGGATTGCTGGGACATTCGGATGCGGACGTGCTGTGCCACGCTGTCTGTGATGCGCTGTTGGGTGCGGCGGGGCTGCCGGATATAGGGCATTTGTTCCCGGATAACGATGATCGCTTTAAGGATGCGCGTAGTCTGGAGCTGCTGCGTGACGTGGCCGGCAGGGTGCGGGCTGAAGGCTTTGCTATTGCCAACGTGGATGCGGTGGTGGTGGCGGAGAAGCCGAAGATCGCTCCTTTTATAGAAGCGATAAAGACATCGCTGGCAGATGCGCTGGGGATAGATGCACGACTGGTGGGCGTGAAGGCGACCACTACAGAGGGGTTGGGCTTCATCGGTGATGGTCTGGGCATAGCCTGCCATGCGGCAGCTTTGTTGGAGTAGATGCCAGGACGGTGCGGGTGAGGAAAGGCGAAATGCCGCCCTGTGGCTGATGTGGTTAAAATGTTGAAAAGAGCTGAAAAGCAGGTCAAAAAGCTGCCGTTTGGCGGCTTTTTGTGTAGTTGGAG
>JAFQHB010000184.1 GCA_017398165.1 Bacillota bacterium | reverse complement strand
TCGTTACATAGAAAAACAGGCAATGGATCGATGCATTTCAAAGCGAATTGTTGCAGAAGAAATTATTAAAACATATTCATGATTAAGTGCTTGTTTTTACATAAATCACACAAAACTCCTCACTGTCACTTGCGGCAGCGAAGGTAACGGTAAAAATACCACTTATTATAGGCTGAATTGATACCTAAAAATGCAACGCTCGGTTTGGTAGCGTTGCATTGTATCAAAATAGCACTGTATTTTCATACTTACAGTCGATTTCCAAGCGAAATCGGCTGTTTTTTTGTTTCAATCACACATATTTAATCGCACATCAAAAAAGGCAGCCACTCCCCCAGCGGGAGAATGACTGCCTCTTTTCATATTATTATCCATTTCCTTAAAAGAACCAGGCCACCGGCAGCAGTACCACCAGACCAACCAAATTCGCCAGCAGGAATATCAGCAAAAACTTCCCGATATTCGCCTGCGGCCAGCGCATATACTGCTTCAGCGTGATCAGGCTGGCCAGCGAAGCTACCGGCGTCCCCAGACCGCCGATATTTACACCCTCCAGCAGGGCACTCCATTGATCGGTAAACCCGGACAGCAGCACCGCCGCCGGCACGTTGCTGATGAGCTGGCTGGCGCCCACCGCAGTCAGCAGCGCATTATCCGTCAGCAGGCTCTGCAAAAAGATATGCACCACATCCAGACGACCCAAATTGCCGGATACGATAAAAAAACAAACGAAGGTCGCCAGCAGGGCATAATCCAGATCGTGCAGCAGCTGCCTGTCCAGCACAATGATAGCCGCCAGCACCGCCAGCAGCATCACTGCATCCGACATCACGTGAAAGACGGCCAGCAGGCAGATCACAAAAAGCAGCGCATATACCGCCAGCTTGTGCGGCTGCGGCATTGTCTCCTGCGGCAGATCCAGCTCGGGCAACGCCCGCGGCAGGATGAAAGCCCCGGCCACGCCCAGGCATATCAGGCTCACAGTGCTCAGCGGCAGCGTCACACCAAAAAAAGCCCCGATAGTCAGATCATATGCCGAATAAAGAAAGAGATTCTGCGGATTGCCCACCGGGGTAGCCATACTGCCCAGATTGGCGGCGATCGTCTGCATCACCAGCATCGGCGCGATGGCCAGTCGGCAATTCATCCGCAGCAGCAGCCCCAGCGTAAAAGGCACGAAAACCAGCAGCGCCACATCATTAGTCACCAGCATAGAGCTGAAAAAAGGCAGCAGCACCAGCACCACGCCCAATATCCGCCCACTGCGCCCACCACGCAGCACCTGATACGTCAGCCAGCGGAATATCCCACACGCCTGCAGCCCGGCCACCACCGCCATCAGGCATAACAGCAGGCACAGCACGTGCACGTCTATATACTCCAGATAAGTACTGTCCGGCGGCACCAGCAGCATCGTGGCCAGCGCACATACCGCCGCAATACATAGCACCGTTTCTTTCTTCCAAAAAGCTTCCAGCTTACTCAGCAAAGCCAAACCTCCAAACATTTGTCTTTATATTTAACAAAATACTGCCTCACTCCAAACACGCCCTATATAATATCACAACCCACCGCCCTTTGCAATAATTCTCCATAAATCGCCGCCCAATAAAACGAAAAAAAACGACCCGATATATCAGGCAGGTCGTTTCTCATATTCACCAACAATATTTTTCTGCTTTGCCCGCCGGGCAACACAATGCATATCCACCAAACAAGCCTGACACATTACCCCCGGCTCCCGGCAAAAAGCACCTCATAGGGGCGCGCGCCGCAATCCTCAGCCGCACAGCAGCCATTCTGATAATGCGGGCAGGTACGGCAATACCCCTCACACGCCCGACGCAAACCATAAAGCGCCATCGAGCAGGATACCGAACACCGGCGCGAGCACAGCATATCCCCCTGCTGCTGCAGTTCGGCATCCACCGCGGCGATCAGCTCCGCAACAGTTCCGGCCGGCAGGTCAGTCCCGCCAAAAACCTCAGATGCCTCCGGCGAGAGATTGCCCACCAGCCCCATATCCGTCAGGCGAGAGACTCCCACAAACTCACTCTTGCCGCCTTTCTTCAGCCAGCGGAAATACCCGGTGATGCGCGTCTCCACACTGTTGGCGAAACGCTTACGCTCATTGGCGCGCAGCCCGTTTGATTCCTCCCACAGTTCGCGCTCCATACCACGTATCACCGCCCGACGCAGACCATCGGCATCCCCGATACAGCCGGCACAATCCGCCCAGTCCGCCGAGCCGCTGCCGCTGGCCACCAGCAGGCCGTTGCTGCACTGTGCCAGCCGGTTCTGCGTCCACAGCCGGATATAATCATTAGGCATAATCAGCAGTGTCGTCACCCCCAGCTCATTGGCGGTATACTGCTCACCCAGCGCATAAAGCTGCCGCCCCTTACCGGTAACACGATAAGGCAACAGCCCCGGCACTGCCGCATCCACCGGCTCACGATGGCCATTGTTATATGTCAGCTGCTGCCCCGGGATGATGTTCGTCAGATAAGTATCGAAATAGCAGGTCTTATGCACCCGTGCCCGCGGTGCCGCCGGGTCGATCTCCTGCGATAATCCGTATTTCTTCTCATTATAAAATTGCTTGCCCTGATACATCGCCGCCCGGTGATTGTGCCGCAGAAAAGGATAATAAATATCCCGCCAAACAGCCTCGTTCCTGATGCGCCGCCGCAGATTTTTCTCATAATCGGTATCGCGCTCCAGCGGTATCGGCACACCGTTCCACAGCATATCATCCATAGCATCGCAGCGAAACACCGGCTCCACACCGTTCTGCACCTGCAGGTCGATGCGCTGCCAACCCGCCGCGTGCGGCTGCACGTCATCAAAAGCACCCTCCACCGCCTCCACACTGGTGAAGCGACTCTCATAATTCCGGGCGAACTCGATAAACGTTATGATCGCCGGTAGCAGCAGACCGGCACCAATGACCAGCCGCGTCACGATGCTGCCATCAATAAAATCCGTAATATCACCCAACAGCGCCAACAGT
>JAFQHB010000015.1 GCA_017398165.1 Bacillota bacterium | reverse complement strand
GGCCACTTGGTATCAGATAAGCTATATTTACAGTGTGGTGAAGCGTCTGGCCGAGCTGGAAACTGAGGGTATGGAATATACCAGCTTTACCAAGCCTCTGCCGGAATCCATCGGATTGGGCTATACCGGCGAGGGCATTGATCTGGTGCAGTATTTCCTCTCGGTGATAGGGGTTTTCAATCCGGAGTTCCCGCAGGTGCAGGTCACCAACGTATATGATGCGGCGACCGAGCGGGCAATCATAGAGCTGCAGACAAGAAACGGCCTGCCGGTGACCGGCGAGGTGGATATAGCGACGTGGAATCTGCTTTATGATCAGTTCCGTGGTATCACCTTTATCCTGCCGGAGCTGCAGAACACCATACCCATCGTGCCGTATAACGGCGTGGTGCTGAGCCGCGGCAGCAGCGGCGAGCGGGTAGAGCTGCTGCAGCAGTATCTGAATGCCATCTCCGAGGTTTACACCGATGTGCCGTCGGTCGATGTTATCGGCATCTTCGGCCCGCAGACTTATAACTCGGTATTTGAATTTCAGGGGCTTTTCGCGCTGGAGCAGGACGGTATCGTAGGGGCGGATACCTGGCAGATGCTGCTGGACGTATATGAATCCACCCTGCGGCGGGTAAATCCTGACGTGCCGCAGTATCCCGGCTATCCGCTGCTGGAGGGTATGAGCGATTGAGCAGACAGACATATGTGTAAGCAACTAAAAAAATGGTAAAATAACAGCAAAAGGAAGGGATGCTTGTGCGATGTAACAGTGTGACTACCGGCATACCGTGTCATTTGCGGCCGGTGCAGGCGATGCAGCAGCGTCTGCGCAGCATCAGCCGGGTATACGGCGATATACCGCCGGGACCGGTGGATGGGGTATTTGGCGCCGAGACTGCCGCTGCGGTACGGGCTTTTCAGCACGAATTTGATCTGCCGGAGAGCGGTAATATCGATCTGGCTACGTGGGATATGATAATACTGGTGCATCAGGGTCTGGAGGGTCTGCGTGTGGGCGGCGGCGAGCATAATCTGGGGCTGGAGCCCAGCTGCCTGATGTTTTATACCGCAGGTGCGAATGATTGTATCACTAATCCGGCGGTGATCGATATATTGCAGGCGATCATCGGCAGCCTGGCCGACAGGTATCGCAATTTCATCCGGATACCGCTGAGCGGGGTCTATGATGAGGCGACGGCAGGGCAGGTGGCGGTTTTTCAGAGATTGGCCGGGCTGCCGGGCAGCGGTGTGCTGGATAGGCCGACGTGGAATTTGATGCTGCGGTTTTTTGATATGATGTAGTGCCGGTATGGCCGGTGCTGTGCTGGTGGATATGTAAAGCAGCAGGGCAAGACGCTAAATGTCTTGCCCTGTTGGTATTGGGTCAGATTTCTGTTAGTCCCGGTAGGCTACCAGGATGACCTTTTTGCCGCATTCATCGGTGAACTGCTGCTGCATACGCTGCAGAGTCTGCATATCGTGCTCGTTCAGGATAGCGGGATTATCCAGAGTGTTGTTATACATGATATTTCCTCCTCGTGGTATCCCGGGTGGGATACGTGTCGTTGGGTGTCATCAATATCAATTTTTTTTAAGAAAATTTATCGCACAGCCGAATGACCGCTGTTTTGCTGGTGCTCGGGCGTGGGCTGTGTCCGGCGCGCTGCCGACAGTTGTTATTTTGCACTTCGGCCTGTTTTTTAGCCAGCCAATATCAGCTATATCTGACGCTGATTAGGCGCAGCGGCTTTTTTTGCAGAGAATGAGTGCAAAGACTATACAAACGGCGGCGGATGTGTTAAAATGTAATTTGTGAATAGTAAAAACTGGAACATTTAGTATTAAAAACCAGATGTCGCAATAATCAATAACGCAGACATTTGGTATGGAGGTGTGGCGGATGATGCAGCAATTTGCCCGGACGGAGATGCTGCTGGGCAGTGCGGCGATGCAAGCCCTGGCCGGGGCGAAGGTAGCTGTCTTTGGTATCGGGGGTGTGGGCGGCTATGCGCTGGAGGCACTGGCCAGAAGCGGCGTCGGCTCGCTGGTGCTGGTGGATGCCGATACCGTGGATATCACCAATATCAATCGACAGATCATAGCTTTGCTGCCGGATGTCGGGCGGCCAAAGGTCGAAGTAGCGGCCGAGCGTATCCGCCATATCAACCCGGCGGCCGAGGTGGAGTGCCGGCAGGTATTCTACAGTGAGGAAACGGCGGCGGATTTTGATTTTTCGCAGTACGATTACGTAGTGGACGCGATAGATTCGGTACGCAGCAAGATCGGGCTGATAATGCAGGCTTATGAGAGCGGTGTGCCAATCGTCAGCTCGATGGGGGCGGGCAACAAACTGGACCCCGGCAGGCTGCAGATCGCTGATATTTACCAGACCAGTGTATGCCCGCTGGCGCGTGTGATGCGGCGCGAGCTGAAAAAGCGCGGCCTGCCTGCGCTGCGGGTGGTGTATTCGACGGAGGAGCCGGTGAATACTGCCGAGGGCGGGCGCACGCCGGGCAGTATTGCTTTTGTGCCCTCGGTGGCCGGGCTGATGCTGGCCGGAGAGGTCATACGGGATATCGCCGGGCGCGGCTGAGGCTTTTGGATCGCATTAGTTTCAGTAATTTTATTCAGTCATAATTATAATTGCCGGTTTATTATGGGTTTATAATAGCAATATAATCTCGGGAGTGTGATAGTGATGTCTGATATTGAGAAATTTAACCGCCAGACCCCGCGGGAGGAGATTTTTAATGCGATCTCGCACGGGCTGGGCGGTCTGCTGGCGATTGCCGGTACACCGGTGCTGATAGTGTATGCGGCGATGCACGGGGACGCGCTGAGTATCGTCAGTGCTTCGCTTTATGGCGCCAGTATGATATTGCTGTATCTTTTTTCGACTTTGTACCACGCTATTACCAACGTACACGGCAAGCGTGTGATGCAGGTATTCGATCATTGTTCGATATTCGTGCTGATATTGGGCACGTATATCCCGGTGACGCTCAGCCTGATACGCGGCTGGCTGGGGTGGACTATTTTTGGCATCAATGCCGGTCTGGCGGTGCTGGGCGTGGTGCTGAATGCCGTCAGCGTGCGGAAGTTTCACAAGCTTTCTATCGTATTGTATCTGTTGATGGGCTGGTCGATACTGCCGGCTATCAATATTCTGATCGCCAGGGTAGACGTCAGCGGATTCTTGCTGGCGCTGGCCGGTGGTCTGCTGTATACCGTGGGCGTTTATTTCTACAAAAAAGAGGGTGTGCGGTATACCCATTTTGTCTGGCATTTACTGGTGATCGGTGGCAGCGCATGCTTTTACTTCTTTGTATTGCTGTATTGCCTGGCCTGCTGATGGGTGGTGAGGTCGTATGAAGCTGCGTGAGGTGGCCGGGCTTTCCGGCCTGATGGACAAAGCTCCTTTTAACTGGCTGGATTGCCGCGCCGGGTATGAGTCGGCGCATTGTCGTTTTCTCTCGGGGCGGGATGCTGCCCGGCATCTGGGTGATATGACGGCGGCAGATGACGACAGGGTGGGGATATTCCTGCCGGATGTATATGCCAGCGAGTTTTTTTATCAGGAGGAACGCGGCAATTATATCAGCACGATGGCCTATATGCGGATGATAAATGATCTGCAGAGTGTGGAGATCGAATCCTATGATTTGCTGTTTGCCTGCTTTGTGGTGCTGCATGAATACGGGCATTGGCTGCATTTTCGCCGCTGCCGCAAGAGCGGGCTGGATTACGTGCTGTGGCTGGACAAGCATTTGGCGCCGGTGGAGCGGCAGCGTATGGTGCTGGATATGATACCCGATGCCGAGCCGCTGAAGGAAGAACTGGTGGTGGAGCATATCAACGCCTATAACGCGATGCCGCAGGAATTCTCGGCCAATAAGTATGCGCTGAAGCGGGTGGGCAGGCTGTACCGGCTGGTACTGGCACATTGTGGGCGTGAGGCCTCGGCCGGCTGAGCCGCCGCCGTGATATGATCTGCGGTGACATAATTGCGGACGGTATAGTTGTGGTTGTATAATAGTGGTTGTATAATAGTGATTGTATAATAGTGATAATATAGTTTGGATAATATAATTGGGATAGTAGAATTGTGGTGGTATAGAGGGATAGTGATATTATATGGTGAAGAATAAAAAATGGCTGCGGCGTGTGGTGCGGGTGCTGCTGTGTCTGGTATTGATCGGTGCGGCGCTGCTGCTGAGCATCAATGTTTATGTAAAGGGCTCGGCGGCGGGGCGCATCATCAGTGCGGAGGAAGCGGCGGCGCTGGGTGACGTGGATTGCGTGCTGGTATTGGGCTGCCTGGTGCATAATGACGGCAGGCCGAGCGAGATGCTGCAGGACAGGCTGGAGCGCGGTATCGAGCTTTATGGACTGGATACTGCCCCCAAGCTGCTGCTCAGCGGTGATCACGGGCAGCGGGATTATAATGAGGTCGGTGTGATGAAGCAATATGCCCTCGCCGCCGGTATTGCCTCGGAGGATGTTTTTATGGATCACGCCGGGTTTTCTACTTATGAGAGTATGTACCGCGCCCGTGAGATCTTTGGGGTAGAGAAGGCAGTGATCGTCACGCAGGAGTATCACCTGTATCGGGCGCTGTATATTGCCGGGCGTTTGGGTATTGATGCCTATGGGGTGGCCTCGGATCAGCACGTCTACCGGGGGCAATTCATACGGGAGGCGCGGGAGATTCTGGCGCGCTGCAAGGACTTTGTTACCTCGCTTTATCAGCCGCTGCCGCAGTATTTGGGTGAGGCAATACCGATCAGCGGCAGCGGGGATCTGACTAATGATTATTAAGCTGCTTTGACCGATTTTGTTGGGGGGTGATATCTCGCGGTGCTTTGCGGTATCGTCACGCCTGCGTAATATACAGCATCCGCAGAGCAATCAACATTCACGCTGTACCCATACCGGTATAAAAACAAAAAAAGAAGCTCCTCCGCAGCAGATGATGCCGGGAGGAGCTATTTTTTGTTTGAGCTTTATTGATCTTAGAAAATGGGCTGTACGTTGCCGTTGTAGGTCTCGTTGATGAAATCACGTACAGCATCGGACTGCATAGCGGCAGCCAGTGCCTGCAGCTTGGGATCTTCCTCGTTGCCGGCCTTTACGACCAGAATGTTGGCATAGGTCTCGGCAGCCAGAGAATCGGCAGATTCAGCAGTCAGAGCATCGGTAGCGGCGGACAGGTCAGCCTGCAGTGCATAGTTGCCGTTGATGACAGCCATATCCAGATCCTGCAGAGAACGGGGCAGCTGAGCAGCCTCGACCTCGGTGATCTGCAGGTTCAGCGGGTTCTCGGTGATGTCATAAGGAGTAGCGGTGATGCCTGCCTCGGGATTCAGAGTGATCAGACCGGCGCTCTCCAGCAGCAGCAGAGCTCTGGCCTCATTGGTGGTATCAGCCGGTACACCGATGGTAGCACCCTCGGTCAGCTCGTCAATGCTGGCAACCTTGCCGGCATACAGGCCAACGGGCTCATAGTGGATCTGGGCGATGGATACCAGATCGGTGCCGTTGTTGGCATTGAAGTCATCCAGATAGGGGCCGTGCTGGAAGTAGTTAGCATCCAGATCGCCGCTGTCCAGAGACATATTGGGCATTACGTAATCGGTAAACTCCACAATCTCCAGCTCATAGCCCTGATCGGCCAGGATGGGTTTTACAACCTCCAGAATCTCGGCGTGGGGCGTGGGGCTGGCACCTACGGTGATAGTCTCCGGCTGGGTGGTGTCGCCGCCGGTGGTGTCGCCGCCGCAGCCTGCGCCGACAGCCAGAGTCATAGCCAAAATCATACCCAAAGAAAGCAGTTTCTTCATTTTAGTTTCCTCCAAATTCTTTCCTGAAAATTATTTCCCGATACTTTTCGGCCGCTCGGGTGAGGCCATATTGTTTGATAACTTGCTATATCGGAATTATTATACAGGTTTTACAGACGCTTGTCAAACTTGCGTGCCAGATACATACCGCCCTCCTGGAAGACCTGCACCATAATGATCAGCAGGATAACGGACAGATTCATCAGGTCGTCCTGATATTTGTAAAAGCCGTAGTCGATGGCTACCTTGCCCAGGCCGCGCCCGCCGACAAAACCTGCCATAGCGGTATAGCCCAGAATCGTGGTGATGGTAATGGCAAAGCCAACCAGCAGCGAAGGCCGTGCCTCGCCCAGCATTACCTTGGTGATGATCTTGCCGGTGGGCGCACCCATGGATTGTGCCGCCTCGATAACGCCGTGATCGACCTCTTTCAGCGAGCTTTCTACCATACGAGCCACGAAAGGAGCCGCAGCCACTACCAGCGGCACGATAGTCGCCTCATTACCGACACTGGTGCCGACCAGCGCACGGGTATAGGGGATCATCCAGATCATCAGGATCAGGAAAGGCACCGAACGGATGATATTGACAATAAAGCCGAGTACCATATTGATGGGGGGGCAGGGATGGATGCCGTCCTTATCCGTCAGCACCAGTGCCAGACCCATCGGTACGCCCAGCACATAAGCCAGCAGTGTGCTGGCCAGTACCAGATACAGCGTTGTAATGGTATTGGATGAGAGTATCTCGATCACAACTTCAGTGCTCATTATTCATCCACCTCCCAGTTGGCGCCGGCGATCAGTTCTTCGGCGGTCAGCCCCTTATCACGCAGATATTGCAGCATCTGCCCGGCGACCTTATCATCATCCGGCAGCTGCACTACGATCTGGCCGAAGGCCTTGCCGTCGATGTTTTGTGTATTGGCAAAGATAATATTCACCGGGGCTTTGAAATCCAGTATCATATTGGCGATCACCGGCTCGAAGGAGCTTTGACCGTCAAAGACGATACGGCAGCATTTTTTATTCAGCATCTGCCCGGCACTGCGCTGATGCGGCAGCACCAGAGTCTTGGCGATACTGCTGGTCGGCTTGGCGAAGATATCCCGCACGTTGCCGCATTCGGCGATACGGCTCTTGTCAATGATAGCTACCCGCTGGCAGATCTCCTCGATCACGCTCATCTCGTGCGTGATGATAACGATGGTAATGCCCAGCTTGGCATTGATGTCTTTCAGCAGCGCCAGAATGGAGCGTGTGCTGGCAGGATCCAGCGCTGATGTGGCCTCATCGCACAGCAGCACCTTTGGGTTGGTGGCCAGCGCCCGGGCAATAGCCACACGCTGTTTTTGCCCGCCCGAAAGCTGCGAAGGATAAGAATTTACCTTGTCGGCCAGCCCGACCAGCTCCAACAGCTCGATCGCCCGCGCCCGTGCCTTATCCTTGGGCACTTTGGCAATTTCCAGAGGGAAACAGATATTCTCCACCGTGGTTTTCTGCATCAGCAGGTTGAATTGCTGGAATATCATACCGATAGAACGGCGTGCCTCGTTGAGCTGTCTGTTGGTCAGCTCGCCCAGCACTTGCCCGTCCACACATACGCTGCCCGATGTCGGACGCTCCAGATAATTGATGCAGCGCACCAGTGTGCTCTTGCCCGCACCGGAAAGGCCGATAATACCGAATATCTCACCCTCGCGGATATCCAGATTGATATCGGAGAGGGCGTGCACGGCGTTGCCTTTGCTGCCGTATGTTTTGCTGAGATTTTCCAGGCGGATGATGACTTGCTTTTCAGTCGTCATGGTGTCAATATGCACCGCCTTTCATTTTTACCAAGAAATTAAGCAGGACAAAGCTGCAAGGCTTGTCCGGCGGCTGTATCACGCCGCTTGCAATAAATATTATTATAGCATATATCCGCCAATATTTGCAATATGAAGATTTATGTCACCAGACCCGCTGTCGCCGGTATAAAAAGAGGTTTTTTGCCGCCCGGCACGAATATTAACAGCATAAGGGTATCGAATGAGTGTGATGCCCGAATAAAGCCCGGAGTTGTGATATCCCGGCATTGTGATAATATGTATAGAAAGGACGTGTATCTATGCGTAAACTGCACCGTCAATGCCTCGCCTGGTTGTTGGCACTGGCCATACCCCTCACCCTTTGCGGCTGCTGGGACGAGCAGGCTGATGATCAGGATCAGCAGCCGCCCAATCTGCCCCAGCAGGAGGCCGAACAGCCCACAGCATCCGAGGATAACATAAATGACGCCCCCGGCCTGTTGCTGTATGATGACAGCGACGGCTATGGCATCATCAATACCGAAGGCGAACTGATACTGCCGATCGGCTACATGGAGAAGAAAATATTGCTCGATGACGAGAATCGCCAGATCGCCGTGATGACCCGGCAGGATTTCGAAGACACCACCCGGCTGGACTCATGGGGTGATCCGCTTCCGGATGGCGCGGAATACTGCTTTTATGACCCGCAGGGAGAGCTGATCTGCAAAGCAGACCTGCGTGGTATGGGTGACGTCCGGTTTGAGCAATACCCGGCCGATCTGCAGCGCAGCCTGTTCTTTTGCGATATGGCTGCCATCGACGGCACTATGCGCGTCATAAGTATGGACGGCACCGAACTGATCTGCGAACAGCTCGCCTCCGGAGTCAGCTCCTGTATCGCCACCGAGGTGTTGCAGACTGAGGACTGGATACAAATTTTCTATGAGACATTCGGCACGGGTGAAGAAGGTTTTATGGGCACTATGCGGGGTTTTTATGCTGCTGACGGTCAGCCGCTGACCCTGGCACAGGATTATATTGAAATTGATCAGCTTCACGACAGTGCCGGCCCCAATCGCATCTTTACCGATTATTACAGCGCACATTATTATGACGAGCAGGGCGAATCGCGATTTGATATCATTGATGGCCACGGCAGTGTGCTGTTATCCGGTGCGGATCGTCTCGGACGCTATCAGTACGGCGTACTTTCCTACAGCAAAGACGGTATTGACGGAATGCTGACCCTGGTGAAATCTCCAACGGACACACCCCGCCTGATGTACTCCGATTATGATAGCAGATATCCCCAAAGCAGCAGTATTATCAACACCGCAGGAGCAGAGATACTGCCGGCCGACGATACCGCTAAATACATACTGTGTGACACTGCCGACCAGCAGATAGGCATTATACAGCAAATCGAGTATAAAGACTGCCTCGATTATTGGGGGCAGATTGCCGCCAGCGGCTCGGAGTATCATTTTTATGATATGCAGGGCAAACTGACGCATACCGTTGATCTCTACCATATGGGTGAGACTGAATTCTCGC
>JAFQHB010000183.1 GCA_017398165.1 Bacillota bacterium | reverse complement strand
GTGTATGGGGCTGTACGTAGATCGTCTGCTGATCGGTGTAGATTACCATACCGGGTTTGGCACCGTTGGGTTTGTGGACGTTGGCGATAGCGGTGTAATCTACCGGGACTTTATCGGCGTCCCTGGCCTTGCTGTGGAGGGCGGCCAGTGCGGCGGCCTCGGCGATGGCGCAATCGGTGATGTTGCAGCCGGGCTGGTGGCGCAGGATGACGTGGCTGCCGGGTATCTTTTGGGTGTGCAGCCAGATATCATCGCGGTCGGCCATACGGGTGGTCAGGCGGTCGTTTTGTTTGTTGCTGCGTCCCAGCCATACCTCGAAGCCATCGGAGGTGCGGAAGCGTTTGTAATCCGGCTGGCGCAGGGTGGGCTTTTTGCCGGTGTTCTTCAGCGGCTTCAGGTACTTACTCTCGCGCAGCTCGGCCTGCAGCAGCATCAGATCGCTGAGGGTCTCGGCCTCGGTCAGGTTTTGCAGCAGGCTTTCGATGTAGGTCAGCTCGCTGCGGTTCAGCTCTAACTGGCGGCTGATCTGACGCTCGGCGTTTTTGGCCTTGTTATAGCGGTGAAAGTAGCGTTTGGCATTATCCACCGGCGAGAGATCCGGCCGCAGGGATATCCTGATATCGACGCCGTCCTGATAAAAGCTGGGCAGGGTGATGGTCTGCTCGCCCTGGGTGACGGTGTGCAGGTAGGCCATCAGCAGCTCGGCTTTTTCCTTATACTGATCGGCTTTGGCGGCTTCCTCGTAGTCTTTCTCTTCCAGCTTGATTTTTTTACGCAGACGCTGCTCCTCGCGTGTCAGCAGCCTGTGCAGTGCCGTTTGCTCGTTATCGAAGAGCTGACGGTCGGCGCGGGTCTGGTAGAATTTGTCCAGTGCCTGCGATATTGTGGGCAGCTCTTCCTGTTGGTCTGCCGGGTGGCTGTGCAGACGCAGTGGGTAATAATCCTGATATTGACCGTCTTTTTGCAGGATGATTCCCAAAAAATCGCCGTCGGCTACGGCTTTTTGGATGTCTTGTGTATGGCGGTGCAGATTGTTGATCTCGTAGACGCCCAGCGTGGTGGAGTCCGGCATATCGGCCAGCCCGGCGCGGTGGCAGATCTCCTGTGCCAGAAAGGGGGACAGGCCGCGGAAGGTGCTTTGCAGCAGGCGATGCGGCGGCAGATCGAGATCCCCGGCATAGATGGCGGCGGCGAAGGATTCGGCATCAGTATCGCCCCAGGTGGGGCGGGTATCCTGCGGTGGTGGGCAATAAGTAACGCCCGGCAGTACCTCGCGGTGGCGCGATACATTGTGCGAGTAGCGGCGTATTGCATCGATAATGCGGCCGGTGGGGGTATCG
This sequence comes from Bacillota bacterium, assembly GCA_017398165.1. Classification (GTDB taxonomy): domain Bacteria; phylum Bacillota; class Dehalobacteriia; order UBA4068; family UBA4997; genus Avidehalobacter. Next base: position 6,675 of record JAFQHB010000183.1, on the reverse strand, counting down.
AGCAGTATCAGGTTGCTGTGCTTGCCCATAATCTCCAGTATCAGGGAACGCTCGGTGGGGGTGCCGACCTCATCATAGGCGGCGAAATCCAGACGCAGCACGCGGTCATAAGGATCCTGCTGCAGGGCGGTCAGGCGTGCGCCGTCCAGGTGCTTGCGCAGCACCATACAGAAAAGCGGCGGTTTGGCCGGATTATCGGAGGGACGCGTGGTGATCTGCATACGGCCGAATACCGGGTGCGCCGAGAGAATCAGGCGCTGGTTGCCGCCGGGGGTATACAGGCGCAGTTCGGCGGTGTATTTATCAGGTTGATGTATTTTGGTGATCTTGCCGCCGATCAGGCACTGACATTCGTGTGCAGCGGCGCAAACTGTAAGGCTGTCAAAAGGCATGGTTTTTCCTTTCGTTATCAAGAAGTAATATATCAAAAACAGCAAGTTTAACTGTATCGTATACTGGCAGGTTTGCAGCGGCGGTATTGGGGCAATAATTCTATTGTGGTACTGCCGACGGCATAGCGCCGCAGCGCGTTAGTCATTATATTGTAAACTATTTGGCGGCGGAATACAAGCGCAGGGATAATATGTGGTTAAAATTAAAATAATTGTATTTTGGGCAGGAATTTAGAATTTATTTTAGAATTATTATCTTTCGGATAAAGCAGGGATGCTTTGTCCTTTTGCAGAGAGGGGGCTGAGATTTGACCAGAAGTATGACTGGCTTTGGCAGCGGGACTGCCGCCAATGATATGTATAAGCTGACAGTGGAGCTGAAATCCGTTAACAATCGTTTTCTGGAGATAGTGCTGCATGCTCCCCGGGTGCTGCTCTCTTTTGAGGCAAGCATCCGCAATCGGATTGCACAATTTGCCGAGCGCGGCAAGGTGGACGTTTTCATCAGGCTGGAGGCAGCCGGTGAGCCTCCCCAGATGCTGAAGACCGATAAAGCATTGGCCGCGGCTTATTTCGCGGCTATCAATGACCTGGCAGATTCCCTCGGGATAGCGGGGCAGGTCAAAATAGAAGATCTGCTGGCTTTGCCGGGATTATTTACTATGGAAAAGCAGGATGAACGCCCTGAGGATGTGCAGCTCCTGCTGGATGCAGCGCTGGAAGAAGCACTGACGGCCTTTGCGGCGATGCGCAGGCTGGAGGGAGATCGTTTATCGGCCGATCTGCTGGCGCGGCGTGCCCGGGTGGGCGCCATCGTGGATGAGATCGCCGAGCTTTCGCAGGGGGTAGTGGCAGGTTATCAGAGCAAGCTGCACGCCCGTATCGCGGATCTGCTGGATGGTGTAGCTGCCGTGGATGAGACACGGCTGGCCAATGAGGTCGCTTATTTTGCCGATCGTGCCTGCATCAACGAGGAACTGGTGCGCCTGGACAGCCATTTGCTGCAGTTGGACGAGCTGCTGCAGGTTGATAAGACGGTGGGCCGCAAGCTGGATTTCCTGCTGCAGGAGATCAATCGTGAGATCAATACCATCGGCTCCAAGGCCAATGACCTGCAGATCAGCAAGCTCGTGATCGACGCCAAGAGCGAATTGGAGAAGATCCGGGAACAAATCCAGAACATCGAATAGCGATGCCGGCAGGACAATAAAGCTGATTTGGCCGGAATGAAGAGGATATGGCCGGTAATTCAGCAATATTGCAGAACAGTTTTAGGGAAATCAAAAAAGAGGCAATTAAAACGAAAAGCAATTAAAGCAATAAGAAAACTTTTAACAGGGATACAAATTAGGGGGATAAGTAAAATGAATTCATTGATCAACATCGGGTTTGGTAATATGGTAAACGGTGACAGAGTAATGGCTATTGTAAGCCCTGAGTCGGCACCCATCAAGCGCATTATGCAGGATGCCCGCGAGAAAGATGGTATGCTGGTGGATGCGACTTATGGCCGCCGCACCAGATCGGTCATCATTATGGACAGCGGCCACGTCGTTTGCTCGCCGCTGCAGCCGGAGACTATCTCGCATCGTTTCGTTAATCTGACTATCGTGAATGATGCCAGAGGAGTCGGTGAAGATGACTAAGGCCGAGGGATCTTTGTATGTGATCTCCGGGCCGTCGGGCGTTGGCAAGGGTACTGTCTGCAAGGCCCTGATGGCGGCTGACAGTTCGCTGGCTTATTCGATATCGGCTACCACCCGTGCCAAACGTGCCGGTGAGATCGATGGAGTACATTATCATTTTTTGACCAAAGAGGATTTCCTGCAGCGTGTGGAGCGCGGGGAATTCCTGGAGTGGGCGACCGTATATGACAATTATTACGGCACTCTGAAAAGCTTTGTCGAGCAGCAGCTGCTGTCCGGGCAGGACGTGATACTGGAGATAGATACCGCAGGCGCCAAACAGGTGCGTGAGCTGATGCCTGATGCGGTACTGATCTTTCTGGAGCCGCCTTCGGCAGAGGAATTGCTGCACCGCCTGCAGGGGCGTGATACCGACAGCGCCGAGGAGATCGCCAAAAGACAGAAATGTTTGGATTATGAATTGGCACAGCGTGTGTATTATAACCATACCGTAGTAAATGACCGGGTAGAAAGAGCGGTCGCAGAGATCCGCGGCATCATCGCTGCGCGCAGATCGTAAAGCAGACCGTAAAGCAGACCGTAAAATGGAGGACAGAAATGAACAAACCGTATATTGACAGCCTGACTACTAAAACCGAGTCCAAGTATGAGTTGATCGTGGCCGCCGCCAAACGTGCGCGCCAGATCACCCTGCAGGAGCCTGAGATGACCCGTGCGGGTAAAATCAATCCCGTATCACAGGCTCTGCACGAGATCAATGATGAAATCGTGACCTGGGATTGCGAGGAAAAGGAATAAAAGAGGAATAAACGATGTTTGCGAACAAAAAGATCGTTTTGGGCATCTGCGGCGGTATTGCCGCCTACAAAGCCGCTGATATTGCCAGCTGGCTGAAGAAAAATGGTGCCGACGTGCATTGTGTGATGACGGCCAACGCTGCCAAATTTATCTCGCCGCTGGTGCTGCAGGCACTGACGGCCAATCCGGTGGCAGTTGATGAGTTCGTGACTGGTCCGGGCTGGGGTATCGTGCATATCGCGCTGGCAGATAAGGCTGATGCGCTGGTTATCGTCCCCGCGACGGCTAATGTTATCGGCAAGATCGCGGCCGGTATTGCGGATGATGCGCTGACTTCTGCCGTGCTGGCGGCTACCTGTCCGCTTTTTATGGCTCCGGCGATGAATACCAATATGTACCGCAACCCGGCAGTGCAGCACAATCTGGCTACCCTGCGGGAGCACGGCTGGCATATTCTGCCGCCGGCATCCGGGCATTTGGCCTGTGGTGCGGTGGGCGAGGGCAAGCTGCCTGACGTGACGGTGATCGAGGAAGCGCTGCAGAAGCTGCTGCTGCCCAGGCAGGATCTGGCGGGCAAGAAGGTGCTGGTGACTGCGGGGCCGACGAGCGAGCCGATCGACCCGGTGCGTTATATTACCAACCGCAGCAGCGGCAAGATGGGCTATGCCGTGGCTGCTGTTGCCCGTGAGCGCGGAGCCGAGGTAGTGCTGGTGAGTGGCGCGCATCTGGCAACGCCTGCGGGTGTGCGTCTGATCAAAAGCGGCAGCGCGGTGGAGATGCGCGAGGCTGTGATATCGGAGTATGATACCTGCGATATCGTGGTGATGGCGGCGGCGGTAGCCGATTACCGCGTGGCTGCCCCGGCCGACCGCAAAATCAAAAAGACCGATGATAACGATGAACTGACGCTGCATCTGGTGAAGAACCCGGATATCCTGCGTGAGCTGGGCGAGAAAAAGACGCATCAGCTGCTGGTGGGCTTTGCAGCCGAGACTAATGATCTCGATGCTTATGCCACTGCCAAGCTGCAGAAGAAAAACGCCGATATGCTGGTGGGCAACGACGTCAGCCGTGCCGGTGCAGGCTTTGATGTGGACACCAATATTATCACGATATTCCAGCCCGGCGGCATCAAGACGGAATATCCGCTGTGTAGCAAACAGCAGGCGGCGGAGTATATACTGGATGCGGTGGTGGAGGCGCTGCGTGGGCGCTGAGCGCTGCCGCGGGCTTTTGTGGAGGATTTTTTATGAACAGAATTTTTACGTCTGAGTCGATCACTGAGGGGCATCCCGATAAGATCGCGGATACCATTTCCGACGCTATTCTGGATTCCGCGCTGGAGCAGGATCCTGATTCCCGCGTTGCGTGTGAGACTTTTACCAATACAGGTATGGTGTTGGTCGGTGGTGAGATCACTACATCCGGCTATATTGATATCCCGAAGATCGCGCGTGATGCGATACGCGAGATCGGCTATACCGGCTCCAGTATGGGTTTTGATGCTGATACCTGTGCTATTATGACCAGTATCGACGAGCAGAGCGGTGATATCGCTATGGGCGTAGATGTCGGCGGTGCGGGCGATCAGGGTATTATGTTTGGCTATGCCTGCCGCGAGACTGAACAACTGATGCCGGCGCCCATCACTATGGCGCACGCGCTGACCCGTGAGCTGACCCGCCTGAGAAAGAGCGGCGAGCTGGCCTGGCTGCGGCCTGACGGCAAAGCCCAGGTAACTGTGGAATATGATGAGGCAGGGCGTCCCTGTCGTATCCCCACCGTAGTGGTATCGGCGCAGCACGATCCGGAGATCGATATCCGTGAGCTGCGGGCCGAGCTGCTGGACAAGCTGATCCGCAAGGTACTGCCGGAGGAAATGCTGACGGCGGACACCGTTTATCACATCAACCCCACCGGGCGCTTTGTTATCGGCGGCCCGCAGGGTGATACCGGTCTGACCGGCCGCAAGATTATCGTGGATACTTACGGTGGTATGGCGCGGCACGGCGGCGGCTGCTTCTCCGGCAAGGATGCCACCAAGGTAGACCGTTCGGCGGCTTATATGGCGCGCTACATCGCCAAAAACTGTGTGGCAGCCGGTCTGGCAGACCGTTTGGAGATACAGTTGGCCTATGCCATCGGTGTGGCCGAGCCGGTATCCATTATGGTGGATACCTTTGGTACCGGCAAGATGAGCGAGGCAGAGATCGTAGCCAAAATCCGTGCTAATTTTGATATGACACCTGCGGGTATCATTGATACTTTTGATCTGCGTCGGCCGATTTTCAAACCGACTGCGGCATACGGGCATTTTGGCCGTCCGGAGTTCCCGTGGGAGCAGATATTGCCTGATTTTGCCTGAGGTTTATGATATAAATATTATAAAAAAACGTCCCGGCAAGCGGTGTATGCCTGCGGGGCGTTTTTCTTATGCGTATTATTCTCGGCAGTAACGGTCGATGACCTGCAGGAATTCTCGCCCGAAGCGCTGGGCTTTGACCTCGCCCACACCGGATACCAGCAGCAATTCATCGATACTGCGCGGCATTTTGATGGCCATATCGACCAGCGTAGCGTTGGAGAAGATGATGTAGGCCGGTACTTTCTCCTGCTGGGCGAGCTGCAGACGCAGCTCTTTGAGGGCATTCAGCAGGGTGGCATCGGAGGCGGCTGGGCTGGGGGCTGTGGTGCGTTGGGGAGCGGCCTCCTTGCGGACGGGCATCTGTACCTGTGTGCCGTGAAAGAGGATATCGGCAGACTGCGGGGTGAGCAGGATAGTGCTGTGCAGCGGTTCGCGGCGCAGATAGCCGGTATTCTCCAGATGATCGATGATGCGGCGCAGCTTGTTTGCCGGGGTGTTGGGCAGCAGGCCGTAGGTGGATATTTCATCCAGCCGCAGCTCACGGATTTTTTTCTGCTTACTGCCGCGCAGCACATTGATCAGCATAGTGGAGCCAAGCGGACAGCCGATCTTATCGTAGATGCGGCGCACGCAGGATAGTATCATCTGTGCCTCGGTAGTGACATCCTGCAGGGTAAATGTGGCGGCGCAGTTGCCGCAATTATCGCAGTCATCGTGCTGCTCCTGCCCGAAGTAATCCAGTATGTAGCGTCGCAGGCAGCCGGTCGTCTTGCAATAGCCGATCATAGTGTCCAGCCGCGCCATATCCTGCTCGATGACCAGGCGGCGTTCTTCATCGGTCAGTTCCTCGTTGTTGCCGGGGGCCTGTATCAGGAACTTGGCGGTGTGGATATCCCCGGCAGAGTAGAGCAGGATGCAGTCTGCCTTTTCGCCATCGCGCCCGGCACGCCCGGCCTCCTGATAGTAGGCTTCCAGACTTTTGGGCATATTATAGTGGATGACAAAGCTGACGTTGGATTTATCAATACCCATACCGAAAGCATTGGTGGCGACCATAACGGGGCTGTGATCGTAGATAAAATGCTCTTGATTTTGCTGGCGTTCTTCATCCGTCAGCCCGGCGTGATAGCGTGTGGCCAGAATGCCTTTGCGGCGCAGGTCATCACAGATTTTTTCGACGTTATTGCGGGTAGAGCAATAGATGATGCCGCTTTTGCCCCGGTGCTTTTGCAGCAGACGCAGCAGTGCGGCGGTTTTATTCTCGGGATGCAGCACCTCATAGTGCAGGTTGGGGCGATCAAAACCGGTGATTACGCGTACCGGTCGGTGCATCTGCAGGGTGTGCTCGATATCCTCGCGGACCTGTTGGGTGGCGGTGGCGGTGAAAGCAGCCAGCCGCGGATGCTGCGGCAGACGCTGCAGGAAATCAATTATCTTGAGGTAGCTGGGGCGGAAATCTTGCCCCCACTGGGAG
>JAFQHB010000182.1 GCA_017398165.1 Bacillota bacterium | reverse complement strand
ATCTCTACACCAACCGCCGCAACCCGCACTATTGTATGCTGCAGACCAAGCTGATCGTCTGCACCATCAGTGCCGTTATCGCACTGACATTCCTGTATTATATTCTGTATGAATTCAATCAACCGCAGTGGGCTCACCTCAGCCTGCAGGAAAAGCTGCTGGCAGCTTTCTTCCAGTCGGCCTCGTCGCGCACCTCGGGCTTTTGCACACTGGATTATACCAATATGAGCGAAGGAGGCCTGCTGCTGACTATCGCAGCTATGATGATCGGCGGCGCACCCGGCTCTACCGCGGGCGGCTTCAAGGTGACGACTATGGCGGTACTGCTGCTCAGTATGGTCGCTGTTTTCCGCCATCAGGAGAACGCCAACTGCTTCGGCCGCCGCATCGGACACGATGTGCTGCGCAGCGCATCCGCCATCTTTATGCTGTATATGCTGCTCTTTTGGCTGGGTGGCTTTCTGATTTGTTCGATCGAAGACATTCCAATGCTGACGGCGATGTTTGAATCCGCCTCGGCCGTCGGCACCGTCGGTCTGTCGCTTGGCATCACGCCGGAGCTTTCATCCCTATCGCGCCTGATAATCATTATGCAGATGTATTTCGGCCGGGTGGGCGGTCTTACTATGATCTATGCGATGACGATCAAATACACCAATACCCACTGGAAATACCCCGAAGAACGTGTTTTCGTCGGCTGAGTCTGCTTAGTACTGCACGGTGCTGCCACACCCGTTCAGTCGAGTCAAAGCACACTTACTGCTTAAAACCTCTGCATTTTCAGCAGCAAACCACTTTTCTGCGTTAAAGACTGATTTTCCACTAAAAAGCTGATTTTCAAAGACTAATTTTCATCCAAAGGAAGTATCGCTATGAAATCCATCCTACTGATCGGTCTTGGCCGTTTTGGCTATCATATTGCCCAGCGGCTAAAGGAGCTGCACCACGAGGTGCTGGCCATCGACCGCAACGAACAACGTGTCAACGAGCATCTGCACAACGTCACCAACGCCCAGATCGGCGACAGCACCAACGAGCATTTTATCGCCTCGCTCGGCGTGCGTAATTTTGACGTCTGCATCGTCGCCATCGGTGATGATTTCCAAAGCTCTGTCGAGACTACCGCCCTGCTGAAGGAAAACGGCGCCCGTTTCGTCCTCTCCCGGGCAACGCGCGATGTCCACGCCAAGATCCTGCTGCGAAACGGCGCCGATCAGGTCATTTACCCCGAAAAGCAGATGGCCAACTGGGCAGCCATCCGTTACAGCAGCGATCATATCTTTGATTATATCGAGCTGACGCCGGAGTACTCTATCTACGAGACATCGGTGCCGCCCTCCTGGGTCGGCAAGAGTATGATCGACCTCTCTATCCGCCAGAAATACCGCATCAACATTCTGGCCACCAAGTGCAACGGCATTCTGGAGCCGCTGCCCGACCCCAGACACTGCTTCCGCAGCGACGAGACTATCTTCATCCTGGGCGACAACCACGATGTCGATAGTCTGCTGCACTTCTGACGACAACCAACTGATTTAGCGGACATTATTATAACACCTGCGAGCCGGGGCAGCGATTCTGCCTGCGGCTCTTTCTTTTTGGCAGAAAATAGTATATAATAATGTTTTAAGCACTGATTGAGGACAAGAGGAGTGAAGTTGATGATCGTTTCGTGGATGACCACCAACCGCTGTAATTTGAAATGCAGCCATTGTTATCAGGATGCCGGTGATTGCCGGGAAAACGAGCTGACTACCGATGAGGGCAAGCGGCTGATCGACGGTATTGCCCGGGCGGGCTTCAAAATTATGATCTTCAGCGGCGGTGAACCGCTGATGCGCGCTGATATTTTTGAGCTGGTGCAATACGCGGCGGACAAGGGGCTGCGGCCGGTTTTTGGCACCAACGGCACACTGATAGATGCCGATACTGCCCTGCGGCTGCAGCATGCCGGAGCGGCATCAATGGGTATCAGTCTGGATAGCCTGGACGTAGCGCGGCACGATGCTTTCCGTGGGATGGCCGGTGCGTGGCAGCAGGCGGTGGATGGTATGGCCAACTGTCGGGCGGCGGGGCTGAATTTCCAGATACATATGACGGTGATGGATTGGAACAAGTCTGAGGTAGGCGATATAATAGATTTTGCCGTGCAGGCGGGGGCGGATGCCGTGTATCTGTTCTTCCTGATACCGGTGGGCCGCGGCGTCTACATCGAGGATACCGCCGTCGAGGTGATGGAATACGAAGAGCTGCTGCGCAGCATTATGGAGAAGCAGCGTCAGGTATCGATCCCTATCAAGCCGACTTGTGCGCCGCAATTCACACGGGTAGCCAAACAGCTCGGGGTGGATTTGGATCCCCGCTTTTCCCGTGGCTGTCTGGCGGGGCTGACGTATTGCATCATCAGCCCGGTGGGGCAGGTACGCCCCTGCGCCTATATGACGGAGGTGGCAGGCGACGTGCATCAGCAGCCTTTTGACGAGATATGGCGGGACAGCGAGGTCTTTGCGCGGCTGCGTACGCAGGCTTACAGCGGCGTCTGCGGCAGATGCGGCTACAAGGATATCTGCGGCGGCTGCCGGGCACGGGCAGCGTATTACAACGATGGCGACGTGCTGGCAGAGGATAAATACTGCGCCTTTGGCCGGGGGCTGCTGTGAGCCGCCGTCTGATGGCCGTGCTGCTGGCACTGCTGATGCTCTGCTGCGCTGGGTGCGGAGGGGATACCGATACCGCGGCGGATGATACCGGGGCGGCTTTTTACAGCTTCACGGATGCGCTGGGGCGAGAGGTGCGTCTGGATGAACAGCCGCAGCGTGTGGTGGCGCTGATGGGCAGCTTTGCTGAGATATGGCTGCTGGCGGGCGGTGAAGAAACTTTGGTCGGTGCGAGTGACGATGCTTTTGAGGAGCGCGGCTTTGTGCTGCCGCAGGGTGTGACCTCGGTGGGCAGCTTCCAGAGCCCGGGGCTGGAGGCAATACTGGCACTGCAGCCGGATCTGGTGCTGCTTTCATCCGAGACAGCGCGCACCGACAGCCACGTGGCACTGCAAAACTCACTGGAGGGTGCCGGCATTACGGCGGCATATTTTAGTGTGACACATCTGGCGGATTATCTGGGTATGCTGCAGGTCTGTGCTGATCTGTGCGGCCAACCGGAGCGGTATCAGGAGTATGGTACAGCGGTGGCCGACCGGGTGGCCGAGGTTATCACAGCAGGCAAGCGGCAGGACGAGCCTTCTTTCCTGCTGCTCATCACGTATTCCGGCGGTTTTCGGCCACAGACCTCGGATAGTATGACCGGGCGTATGCTGTGCGAGCTGGGCGGCCGCAATATTCTGGATGACGAGCCTTCGCTGCTGCAGGATCTCAGCATCGAGCGCATTATGACGGCCGATCCCGATTATGTTTTCGTGATACCGATGGGGAATGACCCGGATGCCGCCGAGCGCAATCTGCAGGAGACTCTGGCGGCCAATCCGGCCTGGAGCAGTCTGACTGCCGTGCAGCAGGGACGCTTCATTCTGCTGGATAAAGAAAAGTTTTTGTATAAACCCAATGCCCGCTGGGCGGATAGCTATGCTGCGCTGGCCGATGCGCTGGCCGGGTAACGGCATCCGCACACGGGGCAGACAGGAGACAGTATGGGTAGATCATCTGACAAGCTGATTTGGGCGCTGCTGGGGACGCTGCTGCTGGTGCTGATGCTGCTGGGGCTGACGCTGGGTGCCACGGTGCTGGATTGGCCGGCGGTATGGCAGGCCTGGCAGACAGGCGATACCACCTCCACCGAGCTGCGTATACTGCTGTGGTCGCGCCTGCCGCGGGTGCTGGGCGGTGTGCTGGCCGGGGCGGCGCTGGCTGCGGCGGGCGTCATACTGCAGGCGATGCTGGGCAACCCGCTGGCCGGCCCCAATGTGCTGGGCGTAAATGCTGGGGCCGGTTTTCTGGTACTGCTGGCGGCGGCATTGTGGCCGGATGCCGGGGCGCTGCTGCCGGTGGCGGCTTTTATGGGGGCGCTGCTGGCGGTGGGTATTTTGCTGCTGCTGACGATACGCGGCGGGGCTTCGGGGACGGCTCTGGTGCTGCTGGGCGTGGCGCTGACGACTATCTTCAGCGCGGGTATGGATTGCGTGCTGCTGTTTTGGCCGGATGCCTACGTAGGGGCGGCTTCCTTCCTGGTGGGCAGCCTGGCATACGTCACGCCGGAGCGTTTGTGCTTTGCCGCGCCGTATATCCTGCTGGGGCTGGCGCTGGCCGTGCTGCTGGCACGGGAGCTCAATCTGCTCTCGCTGGGGGTGGATATGGCGTCCTCGCTGGGCCAGAACGTGCGGGCAGTGCGGGCAGCACTGCTGTTGGTGGCGGCGCTGCTGGTAGGGGCGGCTGTCAGCTTTGCCGGGCTGCTCAGCTTTGTAGGGCTGATCGTACCGCACATTATGCGTTTTCTGCTGGGCGGGGATAATCGCCTGCTGCTGCCGGCCTCGGCGCTGGGTGGTGCGGCACTGGTGGTCGCAGCCGATATGCTGGCGCGGCTGCTTTTTGCCCCGTATGAGCTCTCGGTGGGCATATTGCTGGCGGCGCTGGGCGGGCCGTTCTTTATATATCTGGTGATCCGCAATAGGAGCAAGGTTTTATGATCGAGCTGCAGAATATCTCTTTTGCATATCCGGGTGAGCTGCCGCTGATGCAGGGGCTGAGCTGCCGACTGCGCCGGGGGCGGCTGACGGTGCTCCTGGGGCCCAATGGCTGCGGCAAAAGCACACTGCTGCGGCTGGCGGCCGGTTTGCTGCGCCCATCCACCGGGGAAATATTACTGGACGGGCGGCCTATCAGCCAATACAAACCACGCGAGGCGGCGAAGCAGGTGGCGCTGCTGGGGCAGCTCAACAATCGGACGGAACTGACGGTGCGCCAACTGGCCGAGATGGGGCGTTATCCGTACCGTGTGTGGGGCAGGCTGCGGGCCGAGGATAAGCTTCGGGTAGATATGGCTTTGGAGCAGGCCGGTATTGCCCGGTGTGCCGAGCGGCGGATTTCGACGCTTTCCGGCGGGCAGCTGCAGCGGGCGTATATTGCGCTGGCGCTGGCGCAGGATGCGGCGGCGGTGTTATTGGACGAGCCGACGGCCTGGCTGGATATCAGTGCGCGTTTTGAGATAATGGGGCTGCTGCTGCAGCTTTGTGCCGAGGGGCGCACGATAGCGGTGGTAATGCACGAGCTGGATCTGGCGCTGGAGTTTGCCGATGAGCTGATGCTTTTGGATGGCGGCCGCCTGCAGGTAACGGGCAGCCCCGCCGATCTGGCGGCTGATGGCTCTCTGGAGCGGCTTTTCGGCATCAGAGTGCAGGCCGGTACGGCGGAAGGCCGGCGGTTTTGGGCTTTTGCACCGGCAGAGCGGCAGTAAGGCGCAGTGGATATTATACAGTGATGGTGGTGATAGCTGATGCTGACAATTAAGAATGGTATGAATTCTTATGTATTAAAGATCGTTGCTTTATTGTGTATGACGATAGATCATATAGCTAAATACAATGCTGATTGTATACCAGTGGTTGCGCGGTTTGCGAATGAAATGCATCTGTTGGGCAGGATTGCCGCTCCGCTGTTTATGTTTCTTTTCGCATACAGTGCCAGATATACACATAACCGCAGGCAGTTTTTATGTCGTCTGTATATAATTGCTATGCTTACCAAATTGCTGGAATGTCCGATAAATTTATGTTTTGGCAGCTTCTTGGGTTATCCCAGCTTTAGGAACATAATATTTACTTTCTTTTATACTGCGGTATATATTTATTTACTTGAAGCCGTGTTCAGGCGTGGCGGTGGGCTTGCCGGGCGTCGCCTGATGGCTTTGCTGGGGATTGCGGCAATAACTTATGTACCGGACAGGTTGTGGCATTTGGCAGATCGCAGCGATTTCTTTCGTTCTTTTGCAGGTGAGTATGCTTCTGTTGCCCGATCGGTTTTGGATGCAGTATGTGCCAATCCGATACATACTGAATACGGCTTACCGTTGATTTTGTTAGGCGTTGTCTTTTATTTCGTACAGACTAAGGGCAGACAGATGCTCGCTTTGGCAGGTTTTTGTTTGTTTTGGCCGATGTTGGCTACGGTTATGTCATCTTGCGAACTCATTCAGCAAATGGGTCAGTATTTGCGGGATTTGCCGTTTGTTAATATATATATGGATGGCATACAGTGGTTTGGTATGCTGCTGGCGCTGCCGTTTATGCTGTTGTATAATGGAGAGAGTCCTAATAAGCATAAGTACTTTTTCTACGGCTATTATGCAGTGCATCTATATGTATTGGTTTTGCTGCGAGCTTTATTGTCGTAAATATCATTATAATGCTGCGTAATGCTGCGTTGTCTTTTTTATAAAAAACCAGTCCCGTGTAAGCTGCCGGAACTGGTTTTTGTCATTTAGATGTATATTTACCCTGCACTACCAACAAACCCGTACCAGCACGATTCTTTGGCGTTTTGTCAGCCCAGTGCCACATCCAGCAGCATCATCAGCAAAAACCCCGCCATTACGCTCACTGTACCGATATGCGAGTGTTCTCCCAGATGTGCCTCGGGGATCAATTCCTCCGTCACCACATAGATCATCGTACCCGCCGCAAAAGCCAGCAGCCACGGCATCAGGCCGGTCAGAGATCCAGCTACCAGCACCGCCAGAATGCCAAAAACCGGCTCTACCACACCGGAGAGTACCCCCAGGCCAAAAGCCTTGCCAACGGATACCCCCTCGCGGTACAACGGCAGCGATACCGCCGCTCCCTCGGGGAAGTTCTGTATGCCCATACCCACTGCCAGCGCCACAGCAGTGCTGATTGCCGCCGGGTCGGCGCTGTGCTGTGCCGCCAGTGCGAAGGACAAACCAAGAGCCATACCCTCCGGCACATTATGCAGCGTCACCGCCGCCATCAGCAGCGTGCTCCGCCGCAGAGAGCTCGGCAAACCCTCGGGGCTTTCGGCATCAGCGTGCAGGTGCGGCAGCAGGCTATCCACCAGCAGCATAAATACCCCGCCCAATGCAAAGCCGCCCACCGCCGGCAGCCACGGCAGCGCCGAACCGGCCGCTTCGGCCTCCTCGATAGCCGGCAGCAGCAGCGACCACACCGAAGCTGCGATCATTACACCCGCCGCAAACCCTAAAAATATCCTCTGCCAAAACTGCGCCGCTGCCCGCCTGTGCAGCATAAATATCGTAGCCGACCCCAGAGATGTCATCAAAAATGTGAAGCCGGTACCTGCCGCCGCCCACAAAACAGCCTGAGACATTAGCGAAACCTCCTTTATCCATCCGATATTCATTATAATATCGAAATTACATTCCATAATCTTAAACGGAATTTGCCTGTTAGTTTTAACTAACTATATTTTAGCACGCTTTGCCAGGTCTGTCAAGACCGCAACTTACATACAGCGCAGCACCCAATATACCGACACACATAAAAATGGCATACCGCACAGGCCGGGCACGGTATGCCGCATTATATCAGGTTGTCAGTCAGAACTATCAGTCAAACTTGTGAATAAAAAGACCACTCAGCAGCTTGGGCTCAAACCACGTGGACTTGGGCGGCATAATATCGCCGTTATCCGCTATCTGCATCAAATCATCGATACTCGGCGGATACATCGCAAAAGCTACCGCCCAGCCGTCCTGCACACGCCTCTCCAGCTCGCCCAGGCCACGGTTGCCGCCGACGAAATCAATACGCTCATCGGTGCGGGGATCGCCCACGCCGAGGATCGGCGCCAGCACGCTGTTTTGCAGAATGCTGACATCCAGCCGCCCCATTATATCCGAGGGATCAAAAACGCCCTCACGAACAGTGAGCATATACCACCCGGAAGCCAGACACATACTGATAGTATGGCTGCTTTGCGGACGGGGACAGCCGTCACAGAGGTAAGGCTCAATATCACACACCTCGGCCAGCCGCGCCAGGAAAGCTTCCTCCGACATACCGTTCAGATCACGTACCACACGGTTGTAATCCATAATCCGCAGCTCATCCGCCGGGAAAAGCGTCGCCAGAAAGTAATTGAAGCCCTCGCTGCCGTCATACTGCGGGTTTTCGCTGCGGCGCAGCTTTGCCACCTCGACGGATGAAGCCGCGCGATGGTGACCATCGGCAACATACAGCGTCTCCACCGCCGCGAAGGCCTCGATCAGGGCAGCGATGACCGCCATATCGTCAACCACCCAGATGATGTGCGTTACGTCGTTGGCGGTGGTAAAATCATAAACCGGCTGATGGGTATCCGCCCAATCCGCAATCAGCCTGGTGATCTCCTCCCGCCCCTGATATGCCAAAAATATCGGACCGGTATGGGCATTACATCTGTCCATCAGGCGGATGCAGCTTGCTTCTTTGGATGCACGGGTAAACTCGTGCTTTTTGATGTTATTGTTGATATAATCATCCACAGACGCACAAACCACCAGCCCCGTCTGGACGCGGTCTGGCATCTGCTGACGATAAATATAGAACATCGGGGTTTCATCCTGATGCAGAGTACCCTCATCCTCAAAACGCCGCAAATTGGCAGACGCCAGATCATAAATCTCATCAGGATAAACATCAGAACCCGAAAGCACGCCGTATTGCTCGGGCGGCAGATCTATCTCTGCCTTATCAATATGCAGAAAGGAATACGGATTACCCGCCGCCATACGACGCGCTTCCTCACTGTTCATCATACCCATAGGCAATACCGCTACCTTATCCGCCAGGCCACTTGTGGGGCGAAGCGCTGCAAACGGCCTAACGACAACCATCGAAGCCAGCCTCCTCTTTTATGCTACCGGAAACATCTCCAGAATATGTGATACGATCTCATCACCGATGCGTCCCTGTGCCTCGGCGGTAGAGCCGCCGATATGGGGCGTCAGCGATACTTTCGGGCAGGCGCACAGAGCCTCGTTCTTGGTAGGCTCCTCGGCAAAAACGTCCAGAGCCGCGCCGGCCAGTTTGCCGCTCTCCAGGGCGGCCAGCAGAGCCTCCTCGTCGATCAGCGCACCGCGTGCGGTGTTGATCAGGAAAGCACCGTCTTTCATCTTGGCAATAGTCTCGGCATTGATCAGCGGAGCCTCGCCCTTAGTCGCCGGGATGTGCAGCGAGATGAAATCAGCCTTTGCCAGCAGCTCATCCAGGCTGACGATCTCGGGAGCCTCGGCGAATTTATCATATGCGATAACATTCATACCGATAGCAGCAGCCATATCGGCCAGAGCACGGCCGATGCGGCCATAGCCCACGATACCCAGAGTCTTGCCGCCCAGCTCGATGCCTTCGTATTTCTTCTTGTTCCATTCGCCGTTACGCATAGTGTAATTGGCGATGCTGATATAACGTGCCAGACCAAACATATGGCCCAGAGCCAGCTCAGCCACCGAACGGCTGGATGCCGCCGGGGTATTGCGTACCCTGATGCCTTTTTCCTCGGCATAGGCCACGTCGATATTATCCACACCAACGCCGCCGCGGATCACCATTTTCAGACGGCCTGCCTCAGCAGCAGCGTCGATCACGGGTACGCGCACCTTGGTAGCCGAACGAACTACCAGCACGTCAAATTCCTTTACTTTCTCGGCCAGTTCATCGGCCTCATAAAACTGCTCTACTACTTCAAAGCCCAACTCACGCAGTTTGGCAACAGCAGCCTGCTCCATACCATCGGCAGCCAGAATTCTTACCATTATGTATTTCCTCCTAATATATCAGGATTTTTTTATATTTTTTAGGATTCAATTAAGCGTTCTCTTTTTCAAACTTGGCCATAAACTCGACCAGTGCCTCGACGCCCTCAACAGGCATAGCGTTGTAGATCGAAGCACGCATACCGCCGACCGAACGATGACCTTTCAGGTTGGAGAAGCCGGCAGCGGCAGTCTCCTTCACGAATTTGGCATCCAGCTCGGGATCGGCAGTACGGAAGGTGACATTCATCATCGAACGGCTGCCCTTGGCCGCAAACGGGATAAACAGCTTGCTGCTGTCCAGATAATCATACAGCATAGCAGCCTTTTTGCGGTTGATCTCGGCAATAGCCTCTACGCCGCCCAGACCCTTGATCCACTCCAGCACCAGCTTGCAGATGTAGATCGGATAGCACGGCGGGGTATTGTACATAGAGTCGTTATCGGCATGGGTCTTGTAAGTCATCATAGTAGGTGTACCCGGCAGAGGATCCTTGATCAGATCCTTGCGGATGATAACGATGGTAACACCGGCAGGCGCGATGTTCTTCTGTGCACCGGCATAGATAATACCGAATTTGCTGACATCCACAGGCTCGGACAAAATGCAGGAGGACAGGTCTGCCACCAGCGGCACATTACCGGTCTCGGGGATGTAGGGGAATTTGGTACCAAAGATAGTGTTATTCATACACATATGCACGTAATCAGCATCGGCCGAGAGCTTCAGCTCATCCTGCATAGGTACACGGTTAAAGCCTTCTTCCTTGGTGGATGCGGCTACATTGATATTGGCAGCCAGTCTGGAGGCTTCCTCATAGGCTTTCTTGGCAAACATACCGGACACGATGTAATCAGCCTTAGCCTCGGGCGAGGAAAGCAGATTCATCGGGACCATAGCAAACTGGGTGGAAGCACCGCCCTGCAGGAACAGCACCTTGTAATCCTCGGGAATATTCATTACCTCGTGGAAGAGCTGCTCTGCCGAAGTGATAATATCATCAAAATATTTCGAACGATGGCTCATCTCCATTACTGACATACCGGAACCGCCGTAATTGAGCAGCTCTGAAGCAGCCTGCTCCAACACCGGCAGCGGCAGCATAGAGGGGCCGGCCGAAAAATTGTAGATTCTTTTTTCTGTCATTTCAAATCTCTCCTTTCAGATTTCACCAACACAGATTTCACCAGCACAGATAATAATAAGCACACCATAAAATATGTATGTTTTTTTACTTCCCGGTGCTTACCATATCAACTTATATTGTATCACCTAAAGCCATAATAGGCAACAGAAGATTGCAAAATTCAGCCATTCTTTTCATCATCCGCGCAAATGTTTGCGATTTTGTACCCCTCCTGCCGCCGCTGGCGGAAAAATTGCTGCAATACCTCACGGCACTCATCCTCGCAGATGCCGCCGATCACTTTATCCACCGCCGGTACGTAATACAAAGACCCGCACGCCCCCCAGCGGCTGTCCGGGCAGCCGAAAACTACCTGCCCTACCCGCCACAGCACGATAGCCCCGGCGCACATCGGGCAGGGCTCCATCGTCACGAAAAGCGTGCAATCCTCCAGATAGCGCTGCCCCAGTTTTTGCTGTGCCTGCCGCAGTGCCAGCATCTCGGCGTGGGCAGGCGGGCAATTCGCCGCCTCGGTGCTGTTGGCCGCCTCAGCAATCACCTCGCCGCCGCGCACCACCACAGCCCCCACCGGTACCTCGCCTGCCGCCGCAGCCTGCTCGGCCAGCCGCAGCGCACGCCGCATATATACCGTATAATCCATAGTCAGAAGCCCCCTGCCTTTCCTGCAGCATCATAATATATTTACGAAAGTAGACTTTACAATAATAACATATTTAATCATAACATATTTTGCCCCATCACGAAACCCCACACCACAACCAAACAAAAAAACCACACGCCGCAGGCATACTTCATATTGCCGCAAAGCAATACTTCGTTTGCCCCAGCATACTTCATATTGCAAAGCAATACTTCACTTGCCCGACAGGGCAAATTTCACTGAAAAAGGACTTGTCAAATGACAAGTCCTTTTTCTATGGCTGGGGTACTAGGATTCGAACCTAGGGATGCTGGTGCCAGAAACCAGTGCCTTACCGCTTGGCGATACCCCAATATTAAGTTTGTGAACTGCCCCATCCGTGAGCATATTCAGGCGATTCACGGATGTGGCAGACCATATGGTGTGCTTGACAGGAATCGAACCTGCGACCTGCCGCTTAGGAGGCGGCCGCTCTATCCTACTGAGCTACAAACACCCGTGTTTTAACGCTTGTCTATTATACCGCAAAACACAGAATAGGTCAATACCTTTTGTGGAATTTTTTTCAAAATCTTGCGAGATTTTTTTGTACTCCACTATCATCCCTGCCATTATGCCCCTGTTTAGCCCACTATCAGCCGCCCAGTGTCACATCCTGCCGGTCGTACCAATCCAACGCCTGCCGGAAATGCTCCCGCCGGAAATCCGGCCACAGATCATCCACCACATAAAAATCCGCATATACCGCCTGCACCGGCAGCAGCCCGGATAATCGCCGCATCCCGCCCCAGCGCACCACCAGATCTATCCGCGATACATCGTGCGAGCGCAGGCCGGAGCATATCTCGCGCCGCCCGCGCGATGGCTGCATATCCGCCAGATCCCACTCCCAGCCGTAATTCACCAGGAAGTTCAGCTTCAGCCCGCCACCGGCCACCCGCCGCCGCTGCTGATACTCCAACAGCTCGGGCGGGAAATTCGGCGAGGCATAATTGCCCAGCACCAACAGCTCGGCTCCCTCCGATGCCAGCATACGCGCCGCCTCCACACAGGCTGCGGCAAAAGCCTCCTTCTGTACCGCCGGGCGTTTGCAGTTATCCGTGGTAAAGCCGTAAAAGGTTACTTCCTGCACACCGCTCTCTCTGGCCTGGCGCAGCAGCTCCAGCCCGGGCTGCAGCCCGTAGGCATAGCCTTCCTCGCGCCGCAGTCCGTGGCGGCTGGCCCAGCGGCGGTTTCCGTCCGGAATGATGGCAACGTGTCTGGGGATCCGCATTTATTTCACCTCATATTTCCGCTCTCCAGCCTATTATTGCCGCGCTATCCCCACTTTATACCCCAAAATTAAAAAATCCTCCAACAGCAGCGTGCATGGTACAAATAAAAAAAGCCTTCCCCAATATGCCGGTCAGGAAAGGCTCTTCAAATCAAGTCAGGCTGTTAAAATCTAAAATACGTTCAGCAGCGCCCCGTGCCCAAAGAATATCAGCCCGCCGCGCACTGCCTGTTCTGCCCAGGCCGTCAGAATATCATCCAGACGATCAATATGCGTGGTAATGATATAGCCGCCCATATTATCCGAGGAAACACTGACAATACCGGGATACTCGTCGGTTATATCATCCGTCCGATAAATACGGTACACACAGCCCGCCTGCTCCGGATCGGCATACTCAATGCTGCCGTTCTCCTGCAGATAGCTGATGTACTCCTCATAGACCCAATTATTATCGCGGATTATCAGCGAATGCGGCAAACCAACGTAACGGTAATGCCACGGCTCATAAGAAATAGCCGTCAGATCAGTCTTGGCCTCATCATAACGCAGGATGAAGCCGTAATCCCAGCAATTCGCCATCAGCCACTTGCCTGCCCCGGTATTACGAAAGCTCTCCGAAAGCACGCTGCCGGTGCTCAGGTCGATAGCCAGACCCGTCTGATGCTCGCTTGCGCCGGGCAGCGCGGTATACATCACCGTCGCCTTATAAGCCGAGCCATAACTCAGCCCGCTGTTGCGGCGGCTGGCCAGTTTGCTGTTAAAAAGCCTGCTCTGATAAGCATATGTACGAAAACCCGATATCGAATACACCTTGCCGCCGGTCTCGGCCTTATAATCCGCCATCATCTGCACATAAGCCTCAGCCGCCGCCGCGCGCAGCTGCATCACACCTTTTTTCGAGGGCGCCCGCCCGGCAGTATCCACCAGATCATTCGGCTGATAATCCGCCGGCAGCGTATGCTTGCCATTCACCAGGAGCAGCAGTTCGTCATCCAGCGAGGTATCAAACGCCGGTGCCGGCGCTGCCGCAGCCAACACTATCAGCCACGCCCCCGCCAACGCCAAAGCCAACTGCCTGATATATTGACGGATACCTGATATTTTACTCATTTTTACACTCCGATCATTCTGCCGCCACCCGGCGCAGATTCGAATAATGCCGCATTTTGCCGTATCTAATATTATATTGCAGCCACGCTGTTTTTGTCAACTATTTATCCACAGCACCCCTGTTTTGCAGCCGATTCGACAGTCGGCATCAAAAAAATTGCAGATTTCCATCGATTTGACATCGATTTTACATTTCCCCTCTTATGTTTTTTACATCCCGGCAATATACTTAATTTGTGTTCAAGCGAACAAACCAAACCCAAAACAACCGGCAAAACGCAGGAATCATATCGGCCAAGACTGCCTGAGCTTTCTCCTGCGTCTGCCGCCGCCATCGCTGCGGATGGCATTATGATCATCGCTGATAACACATAATCACAACACCTGAGGAGGTATAAATTTGGAAAAATTACTTAACAAAAAAGGCTTCATCTGTGATATGGACGGAGTCATCTATCACGGCAACCGCATCCTGCCCGGAGTCAAGGAATTTGTCGAATGGCTTTACCGGGAAAATAAAAAATTCCTCTTTCTCACCAACTCCAGCCAGTACTCCCCCAGAGAGCTGCAATTCAAGCTGGCACGTATGGGGCTGGAGGTAGATTCATCGCATTTCTACACCAGCGCTCTGGCTACGGCGTCTTTCGTCAGCAGCCAGACCCCCGGCGGCAGTGCCTATGTCATCGGTGCCCACGGCCTGCTGAATGCCCTCTATGACGCCGGCATCACCTACAACGATGTCGACCCTGATTACGTCATCATCGGCGAGACCTCCGGCTATAATTACGAAAGCATCGTCCAGGCAGTACGTCTGGTGGAGCGCGGCGCCAAGCTGATCGGCACCAACACCGATCTCACCGGCCCTACCGAATTTGGTATCGTGCCCGCCTGCCGCGCCCTGATCTCCCCTATCGAGATCGCCACCGGCAAATCCGCCTACTTCATCGGCAAGCCCAACCCGCTGATGATGCGTACCGGCCTGCGTCTGCTGGATGCCCACTCCGAAGATACCGCCATCATCGGTGACCGTATGGATACCGATATCATTGCCGGTATCGAAAGCGGTCTGGATACCGTACTGGTACTCTCCGGCGTCACCAAACACGAAGAAATCGAGAACTTCCCCTATCGCCCGCGTCTGGTACTCTCCGGCGTCGGCGATATCCCCGCCGCCGCTCAGGCGTAGATCATTCTTGTAACGTTCCTCTTTTTATACTCCTATATTTTATACTCTTAAACTGTCAAAGCGGCAGCCCGACATACTCCGGGCTGCCGCTTTGACCTGCTCTATGACCGGCTTGCCCCAACAGCTATGCTGCAGGTATTTTCTCCTCACCTGCGGCATAGTTTTGTTATGAGGTGGTCATTGTGTTCAAAATTTCTGACCTGCGAAATAAAGAGATCATCAGCATCAGCGACGGCCGCCGCCTGGGCACTGTGCGCGATGTGGAGGTAGACCTGGCGGGCGGCCGCATACTGGCGCTGGTATTACCGGGCAGCAGCCGCTTCCTCGGTGTCTTCGTGCGTAACGAGGACGTCATCATACCGTGGTCCAGCATCGAGAAGATAGGCGCCGACGTAGTGCTGATCCGCCACGAGCCTACGCCCGGCGGGCGCTCCCGTACAGCCGCTGACT
Organism: Bacillota bacterium; assembly: GCA_017398165.1. Taxonomy (GTDB): domain Bacteria; phylum Bacillota; class Dehalobacteriia; order UBA4068; family UBA4997; genus Avidehalobacter. The sequence continues at coordinate 887 of JAFQHB010000182.1, read as the reverse complement.
ACGATACACCCCAGGACGACGACTGGGCATAAGCATCCCCCACACTCATACCGAAAATGCCCGCTTGACATCCCCCGACGTGATGTAGTATCATAAACAAAAGTGCTCCTATGTACCGTATATGCACGATACCGGCACCAAAATATATTTCTCATACCATATATACTTATCTTCATATACTTCTTTTCAATCAGGTATGTTTTTATAAGTATATTTCACTACAAGGAGGGATAAGCCATGCGTTGCTCTTTCTGCGGTCATGGTGATTCAAAAGTTCTGGATTCACGCCCGGTAGAAGACGGCAGGAGTATCCGCCGCCGCCGCGAATGTCAACAATGCGGCAAACGCTTCACCACCTATGAGCGCATCGAAGAGACCAATCTGCTGGTCGTCAAGCGCGACGGCAACCGTGAGCTTTTCGATAAAAACAAGATCCTGGCCGGTCTGGTGCGTGCCTGCGATAAACGCCCCATCCCGATGAGCGTGCTGGAGACTATCGTCAACGATATCGAAAAAGACCTGCGTAACTCTATGGAGAAAGAAATCGCCGCTCTTGATATCGGCGATATGGTAATGCAGCGCCTGCGTGCTGTCGATGACGTAGCCTATGTGCGTTTCGCTTCCGTTTACCGCAAATTCGAGGATATCGAGACTTTTATGCAGGAGATCCACAAAATGATATCCAATGCCGAGAACTAGCACAACGAATAGACCAATAACGAATAAATCAACAGACACCAACGGCGTCCCAGCCTCAGTACCGGGACGCCGTTTTCTATTTATGGCCAATGTATATAAGTTGTCTCCCCCACCCCGCACACACAGCGGTGCTGCACACGCAGACAGGGCTGCAGCCAATCAGGTTTATTGGAAATTTGTTAGTTTTT
>JAFQHB010000181.1 GCA_017398165.1 Bacillota bacterium | reverse complement strand
TTCCAGAAGCACTCCTCCGTAAATAACACTTTGGGAACACGGTAGAATGTGAACAGTTCCGCTTGCTGTCCATAGAAATAATCAAATGTCACGCATTTTCACCACCTCTTTCTGCGGAAAGTATTCTTTCTTGAGAGGGGTTCTGCGGATCGTGGATTCCATCACACCATACGGACAATGAACGAAGTAACAAGAACGGTACTTCCATCGGGGCTGATGATACGAACAGCCTTTGCAGCGTTTCGGGCTATCACAGCGGTTGCGTTCATACTCATACATATCAACGAACCCCCATTTCTCTCATAATCTGCTTGGTACACCAGCCAATACAAGGAGAGTGTCGCCCATAGGGGCAACCATCACATTCTGACTTTGGCTTCGGTGGCACCGAGATTAAGTAGTAACAGTTTTCTTTGCCCAGACTACAGCCCTTGTTCTTCCAGAAATAGCAGTAACGGCAGTCGTTTGGCTTGTCTGCGGCATAGACAGTTTTACTCAAAATTGAAACCTCCAATCATTCAGATTTGCCCTTGAATTTTGGGCATAAAAAAAGAGCGTCTACCCATCCCCGTGCGAAGGGGCGAATAAACGCTCTATGTAATCATGTATTCAGTTGTAAGGCGTGTCGCCGGGAAAGGAGACACGCCTGTTGCTTATCTTCTGTCAAATCCGTACTCGCAGACCAACGAGGGAATCAGTCGGAACCCCTACGAGATACCAACCTTTATCACCCCAATCCATTTCAATGCGGGTAGGCTTCCATCGGTTGTTCACAAAGACATCCATGCAGGTGCCGCAATGCAAACCACCATAATAATCTTCCAGACCGAACCGCACATCCATACGGTCAGACTCTGGATCATGTACCAAAACACCTTGCTTCATTTTCTCAGACCTCCTTACACTTTGAGTTTCGCCAGATTTCTGGCATCATATACAAGGTACGTTTTGAAGTAAAAAGTTCTTACCTTTATATATGCTCCGGAGATAATTCAATCTGAGAATTTGGACAAAATCAGCGAAAACCCGGTGTTTTCAAGGCTTCTGAACTTTTGTCCTATTATAACTCAATCATCAATGCGGCGAACAATTCCTGTTGCTTTCATTCTTTGAATCCTCTCCATTTCTGACATGAATATCTGCCCGCGCCATTATTATCCGCATTTCCCCATCAATTATGCGGCACACTGCGTCTGGATTATTTTGCCACCGCCGCCCGCCGGGGCAAATCCGCTGCCAAATATTCGACAAAATCGCCGACGGCCATTGAGATATGGATAAAAGATATGTTAAAATAGAAAACATAATTTTAATTTTAACAAAGAGGCTTGTAACAATGGAAAACATCAAAACTACCGAAGAATACACCGGCCGTATCAAACGCATCCTCATCACCGAAGAAGAGCTGCAAACGGCTATCCAAAAAGCCGGACAGCAGATCAGCGCCGGTTACGACGGCCGCCCGATACTGCTCGTCAGCATCCTAAAGGGTGCTTTCGTCTTTATGGCCGATCTGTGCCGCGCCATCACCGTCCCGTGCGAGATCGCCTTTATGTGCGCCAAAAGCTACTATAACAATACCGTATCCTGCGGACAGGTGCAGATAACGATGGATCTGGAGCAGGATATCAGCAATTATCACGTCATCATCGTAGAGGATATCATCGACACCGGGCGCACCCTGCACGACGTCGCCGGGATACTGCGCTCCCGCAATCCGCTCTCGCTGCAGATAGTCACGCTGCTGGACAAGCCCTCGCGCCGCAAGGTCGATCTCACTGCCGATCTCTCGCTCTTTACCATACCTGATCTTTTCGTTATCGGCTACGGCCTGGACTGCGGCGAGTATTACCGTAATCTGCCGTATATCGCCGAATACGACGATACCGCCAGATAACCGATAACAACCGCCACAAATTACACTCACGAGGGAAAAACAAATGTTAGAAAAAATCTTCCACCTCAAAGAAAACAATACCACCGTACGGACGGAGATCGTCGCCGGTATTACCACTTTTATGACGATGGCCTATATCCTGGCTGTCAACCCCAGCATCCTCAAAGACGCCGGTATGGACGCCAATGCCGTACTTATCGCCACCTGTCTGGCGTCATTCATCGGCACTGTCTGTATGGCACTGATGGCCAATATGCCTTTTGCACTCTCGGCCGGTATGGGTCTTAATGCCTATCTGGCCTATACCGTAGTGCAGGGTCAGGACATTCCCTGGCAAGCAGCACTTTTCGCCGTATTCGTCGAAGGCATCATCTTTATCATTATGTCACTCACCAATATCCGCGAGGCAATATTCAACGCCATCCCCCTGACGCTGAAAAAAGGCGTATCCGTCGGCATCGGCCTGTTCATCGCATTTATCGGCCTGCAAAACGCCGGGCTGTGCGTGGATTCCTCCACCCTGGTCACCATCACCAGCTTTACCGAGAATTTCCACACCACCGGCATCTGCGCGCTGCTGGCAGTTATCGGTCTGCTGCTTACTGCCGCCCTGCACATATACGGCGTCAAAGGCGGCGTACTTTACGGTATCGTCATTACCTGGGGTATGGGTATGCTGTGCCAGCTCGCCGGCATCTATATCCCCGATCCGGCAGCCGGTGCTTACAGCCTTTTTCCCTCCGGTATTATCAGCATTGATTTTTCGGCGCTGGGCAATACTTTCGGCCAGTGCTTCAATATTGATTTTAATACCGCCGGTATTTTTAATTTCATCGTTATCGTGTTCTCGTTCCTGTTCGTCGATCTTTTTGATACTCTGGGCACGCTGATCGGCGTCAGCACCAAAGCCAATATGCTGGATGCAAACGGCCGTCTGCCGCGCATCAAACCGGCACTGCTCTCCGATGCCATCGCTACCTCGGCCGGCGCGATACTGGGTACCTCTACCACCACGACCTTTGTGGAGTCCTCGGCGGGTGTGGCTGTCGGCGGGCGTACCGGCCTCACCGCACTGACGACCGGCCTGCTCTTCCTGCTGGCCACGCTGTTCTCGCCGCTTTTCACCTCTATCCCGTCCTTTGCCACCGCCCCGGCGCTTATCTTCGTCGGCTTCCTGATGTTCGAGGCGGTAACCGATCTCAAATTCTCGCCCGAGAATCTGGCCGATACCATCCCGGCTTACCTCTGCATCATCGCTATGCCGCTGTTTTACAGCATCTCCGAAGGTATCTGTCTGGGAGTTATCTCCTACGTCGTGCTGCAGGCAGCCACCGGCAAAGCAGCCAAAGTCACCCCGCTGATGTATATTCTCACATTGCTTTTCATCCTCAAATACATCTTCCTGTAATGATCGTTTAGACAAAATCTAATAAGTTTTTGGGATGTACCGCTTCCGTTTCTGTCCGTCGCCCCACCCGCTACCCTTTCACCCTTACGGGCACACTCATTCGAGTACAGGCAGGCGGGCACTTCCGCCCCTGTCGGGGCTCCTTGCCACCCTTTTATTGAAAGTTTTCTGCCTTGCGCGCAACGCTTAGTGCTGCGCTCCTCTGGAGCTTGCACTATTGCTGTTGCGCGCAGGCTGTGGTGATTTTGAGTGTTTTATACTTAGATTTGATGGAAACATAAAACAACCGCGCCCGATGCTGTCAAAAGCACTCCCGGACGCGGTTTATTTTTGCTTATTAACTTTTCTTTATCAAATTCGCGCTGCGATATCAGAAGCTGACGATCTTGGCCGGGGTATCGGTACCCAGCAGCATAATGAATTGCGGCAGATCCATAGCTTCCTCGCCGGTCTTGATATCGATATACTTATAGGCCAGCTGATCGTTGACTATCACCGGGGCCAGCACCACCACCGGGATACGCCGCATATTCATATATACATCACGATACCGATGATACCCATACTGAGGAAAAACATCCAGATCCTCCATACCCTCCAGCCAGATCTCTTCAGGCTCGCCATACTGCGCCAGATCGGGCCACTGCATCGGCTTTTCACGCATCTTGCCCAAGAGCATTACCGCAATAAAAATAAAGCCGACCACCACCGCCAGAGTAACTACCAGATTAAGAATAATATCTACCAGACTCGTCATCGCAATTTCCTCCCATATTCACCGCTGCGGCCGCATATACATCAATAAACATACCGCATCTCTATCCTTATCTCTATTCTTTAGATTATAAGCTATTTCGCAATATTTGACAAGTGCAAAAATTGTGTGGATTTTTGTCGATGTATATTGTATAATATGTAGGTAAACTCAATATCAAATTTTTTTACCTATTATATATGCTGTGCATTTTTGCCAATTTAGTTACCTATTAAATCTTAAGGAGCCAGGGAATGTATTATAAAGTCGGTATAGATATCGGTTCGACGACTATCAAGGTCGTTGTCATCAATGATAACGGCGAGCTGGTATTCTCCTGTTACAGACGCCATCTCTCTCGTATCGCCGAAAAGCTCTCCGAGATTCTGCAGGAGCTGACGCTGCTGCTCAATAACAAATCGCTGAAGGTTGCTGTCACCGGATCTGCCGGTATGTCGCTGGCCGAGGCCGGCGGCATACCCTTTGTGCAGGAGGTCTATGCCCTCGCCGGTGCGGTAGACGAGCTGGAGCCCGATGCCGACGTAGTCATCGAGCTGGGCGGCGAGGACGCCAAGATACTCTTCCTCACCGGCGGTGTGGAGGAGCGTATGAACGGTACCTGTGCCGGCGGCACCGGTGCTTTTATCGATCAGATGGCGACGCTGCTCAACGTATCGGTGGAGGAGCTGGATGCGCTGAGCCTGCAGCACAAGAAAATCTACCCCATCGCTTCGCGCTGCGGCGTATTCGCCAAGACGGATATCCAGCCGCTGATCAATCAGGGTGCAGCCAAGGCCGATATCGCCGCCAGTATCTTCCAGGCGGTGGCCGAGCAGACCGTCACCGGCCTGGCGCAGGGGCGCAATATCAGCGGCAAGATACTCTTTCTCGGCGGGCCGCTGTATTTCAATCAGGGGCTGCGTGATCGCTTCACAGATATGCTGCAGCTGACGCCGGAAAACGCCGTATTCCCCGAGCTGGGGCAATATTTCGTGGCTCTCGGCGCTGCGGTCTACGCCGACGGGACAGAACGCACCTTTTCCTATCAAGAGCTGAAAGAAACGCTGCAAAACCAAAAGAACATCACCGGCAAGAGCCGTTTTTTGCCGCCGCTTTTCAATAACGAGGACGAATACGCCCAATTCATCGACCGCCACAGCAAAAACTGCGTGCCGCTGGCCGATACCGCCAATTACCGCGGCGGCGCTTACCTCGGCATCGATGTCGGCAGCACCACATCCAAGCTGGCCCTCGTCAGCGAAAACGGCAACCTGCTCTACACATTCTATGCCAGCAACCGCGGCAATCCGCTGCCCATCATCAAGGAGCAGCTGCTGGAGATATACCGGCTGCTGGGCGACCGTATCCATCTGGTGGCAGGTGCTGTCACCGGCTACGGCGAGGAATTGATCCAAAACGCCTTTAACATAGATTATGGTCTGGTGGAGACCGTGGCGCATTTCACCGCCGCCCATTTCTTTGACCCCAAGGTCGATTATATCATCGATATCGGCGGACAGGATATGAAATGCTTTACCATCCGCAACAACACCATCGACAGCATCGTACTGAATGAGGCCTGCAGCTCGGGCTGCGGTTCTTTCATCCAGAGCTTTGCCGAGGCGCTGGGCTATGCCCCGGCGGAATTTGCCAAGCTGGCACTTTTTGCCGAGCGGCCGGTCGATCTGGGCTCGCGCTGTACGGTCTTTATGAATTCATCGGTCAAACAGGCCCAGCGCGACGGTGCGGGAGTCGGCGATGTCAGCGCCGGCCTGGCCATCAGCGTAGTCAAAAACGCCATCTACAAAGTGCTGCGCGTCCACAGCGCACAGGAGCTGGGGCAGCATATAGTAGTACAGGGCGGTACTTTCCTGAATGACGCAGTCCTCAGGAGCTTTGAGCGCGAGCTGGGCTATGACGTCATCCGCCCGAATATCGCAGGGCTGATGGGCGCATTCGGCGCGGCGCTGTATGCCCGTGACCGCCACAAAGCAGCAGGCAAGACCGAGAGCACCATTATGAGTGCCGACGAGGTAGCAGCTTTTCACCATCAGGCACGGCCGGTCACCTGTCAGGGCTGCGCCAACCACTGCTCGATGACGGTCAATATTTTCCCGAACGGCCGCCGTTTCATCAGCGGCAACAAATGCGAGCGCGGGCTGGGCGGCAAGGCCAACGATCTGCCCAATGTATATGAGTACACGCTGAATAAATTCCGTGCTCTGCAGCAGCAGGCCGAGGCGGAATTTGACCCCGCACGCCACACCGTCGGCATCCCGCTGGTGCTGAATATGTACGAAAACCTGCCTTTCTGGTACACCTTCTTTCGGGAGCTGGGCTGTAACGTCGTCATTTCGGGCGAATCCTCGCGCAGCCTGTATGCCGAGGGGCAATTCACCATTCCGTCGGATACCGTATGCTATCCTGCCAAGCTGGCACACGGCCATATCCAACGCCTGCTGAATAAAGGCGTCAAAACGATATTCTATCCCTGCTCCAGCTACAATGTGGATGAGGGCAAGAGCGACAAAAACTACAACTGCCCGGTGGTGGCCTATTACCCCGAGCTGCTGAATGTCAACGTCACCGCGCTGCGGGAGATCGATTTCCTCTATCCCTATCTGAGTATGAATGACCGCCAGCTGCTGGCTTATCATTTCCACACTCTGGCGCAGAAGCATCCGCATTTTAATTTCACTCTGGCACAATGCGTCAACGCCGCCAATGCCGCGTGGACGGCATACAGGGGCTGGTGGGCCGATGTCGAGGCCTACGGCATCAGTGCGCTGAAAACAGCCGAAGAACACGGCCACAAAGTAGTGGTGCTGGCCGGACGCCCCTATCATCTGGACAGAGAGATCAACCACAGTATTGACAAAATGTTTAATTCGCTGGGCTTTGTGGTGATATCAGAGCGCGTGCTCACCAATCTGGCCTATCAGCAAAAGGTCAATGTGCTGAATCAATGGACATTCCACGCCCGTATGTATAACGCCGCCCGCTATGTCTGCCGCCATCCCAATATGCAGATGGTGCAGCTGGTCAGCTTTGGCTGCGGCCTGGATGCCATCACCGCCGATGAGCTCAAAGACATTCTGGAGCGCAACGGCAAAATATACACCCAGCTGAAAATCGACGAGATCAACAATCTGGCTGCCGTCAAGATACGTGCCCGCAGCCTGCTGGCTGCTATGGAAGCCGGACAAAGCAGTAATTAAAATACCGCACTACCCAAAAAAACGGAGGAAGCTATGCCCAAGACCGATAAAAACACCAACAAATCCCCCTACAGCATCCAGGATATCAACAAGCTGATAGATCAGGGGCTGACAGAAAAGCTGCACACCCTGCGTGAGCTGATCGCCGGCCGTGCCGCAAAGGAAGAGCTGGAAATGCCGCTGAAAGAGCACAAAATCAACTCTCCCGTCTTTACCGCCGCGATGAAATCAGATTACACCATACTGGTGCCGCAAATGCTGCCGGTGCATTTCAAGCTGCTGAAAGGCATCTTCCGCCGGCAGGGCTATAATATCGAGTTTTTGGAGAACACCGGCCACAGCGTTACCGAGCACGGCCTGCAAAACGTCCACAACGACACCTGCTACCCGGCGCTGCTGGCCATCGGCCAGCTGATCGACGCCGTCAAAAGCGGCAAATACGACACCAACAAGATTGCCCTGCTGCTGACACAGACAGGCGGCGGCTGCCGTGCCTCCAATTACATCTATCTGCTGAAGAAGGCTCTGGAGAAAAACGGCCTTTCACATATCCCGGTCATCGCGCTGAAGCTGGACAGTATGAGCACCGACGCCGATCTCGGCTTTGTCATCACCAAAAAAATGCTGCTGCGTACCATCTACGCCTGCTTTTACGGTGATATGATACTCTGGCTGAAAAACCAGACCAAGCCCTATGAGGTCGTCGCCGGCCACACCGATAAAGTGGTGGAGATTCTTACCAACCAGCTCGATCACTCTTTCGCCAACGGCCGCTACCTGCTGCTGGGGGCCAATTACGTCAAGATACTTGAGGCCTTCAAGAAGATCGAACTGAAAAAAGAAACCAAGCCCAAAGTCGGCATCGTAGGCGAGATCTATATGAAATACGCACCGCTGGGCAACAACGATCTGGAAAACTACCTGATCGAAAACGGCGCGCAGCCTGTCGTTACCGGCGTGCTGGATTTCCTGCTCTACAGCCTGAATAATACCTTCGTCGATGCCAAACTCTACCGCGCCATGACACCCAAGGACATTATAACCAGGGTCGGCTTTAAGCTGGTGATCCACGGCCAGCGTGTGATGCGTAACGTCATCAAGCTGGACGGTACCTTTATGCCGCCCTCTACATTTTATCACGTACAGCGTGCCGCCAGAGGCTGCATCAATGAGGGCGTCAAAATGGGCGAGGGCTGGCTGCTGACCGGCGAAATGCTGGATCTGATCGAAAACGGTGTGGGCAACATCATCTCGGCACAGCCTTTTGGCTGCCTGCCCAATCATATCGTCGCCAAGGGAATGATCCGCGCCGTCAAGGAGCGTCACCCCGAGGCCAACTGCATCGCCATCGATTACGACCCCGGCGCATCCCGCACCAATCAGGAAAACCGCATCAAGCTGCTGCTGGCCAACGCCAACGCCGCCATCAACGGCCAAAAAGAGAAAAAACGCGTGCTGAATATCACCAGCACCGAGGAAGTCCCTGCCAAAAGGGCATAATAAATCCCAAAGCCGGAGGAGATTGACAACTCCCCCGGCTTTTGCTATAATCAAATCAAGCAAAGCATAGCTACTTGATATGTTTTGCTTGAGAAATATGCAGACGTATTAATTTTCAGACGCTGGCTCAGAACAATCCGAGGCTCTTGGTGACAAATATCCAGAAGAACATCGTAAAACAGCCAAACAGTGAGGAAAAGACGATAACATCGCCTGCCAACTCCACGTCGCTGTCCATCGCCTGAGCCATCGGGAAGCCGGCCACCGCGCAGGGCGAGGCAAACATCGCCAGCAGGGTGATCAGCGCCACATCGCGGAATCCCATCAGGATACCGATGCCCAGCCCCACCGCCGGCACCACCAGCAGACGGCCAATCAGGCAGATAGCGATATCCCGCCGCCTGGCCGCCACGCTTTGGAAATCAAAAAACGCACCGAGCGTTAGCAGCGCCATAGGCGTGGCCACACCGGCCATAGAGGAAACGGTGTTTTCGATCGCATCCGGCAGCCTGATACCCAGACCCATCACCACGATGCCGGCCAAAGCACCCAAAATCAGCGGGTTTTTGGCCAACTGGCGCGATATCTGCCGCAGACTGGGGCGCCCGCCACGAAAGGCCTCCAGCGTCAGCACCGCCAGGACATTGTACATCGGCACGATGATGGTCACCATCAGCGAGGTAAGAGTCAGATTCTCCGCCCCGAAAATATTGGAAACGACCGGCACACCCATCACCACGAAATTACTGCGATAGATGCCCTGTATCATCGCACCGCGCGTTTTGGGGTTCGGCTCGATACGCAGCACGAATATCACGGCCAGTGCATAGATGATCAAAAGCGCCGCAACGCCGAAGATTATCAACCGCCAATCAACGACAGTGCCAAGATCCTTGCCGTAGAGATTAGAAAACATCAGCACCGGGAAGAATACCGTAAAGACTACTTTGTTCATCTTCTTGACATCGTGCTCATCCAGCATACCGGCCCGGCGCACCAGCATACCGATACCCATCATAATGATGATCGGCAGCACCGCCTCGATAGAGATGATAAAATTGCTGAGCATATTCCCGCCCACGTTTATCCACTCCATTCCCTGATTTTTGCGCCTGAAATACATCGCAAAATAAGTACTTTTTTATTATACACCTTTTACGGTGCATTTGCCAGCAGGCGGACACAGGCAGCAGGATATAACAAATGATTTTCGTTACTAAAAATATATATTTACTTTTTTTAATCACACAGGAGGTAATTTGATATGACCAATACTGCAAACAACTACAAAAGACTGGACGGCAAGGTAGCACTGATCACCGGCGGCGGCAAGGGCATCGGCTTCGGTCTGGCACGCGCCTTCGCCCGCGAGGGTGCCAATATAGTTATCACCGGCCGCAATATGGGCCGCCTGCAGCAGGCCAAAGAAGCCCTGGAGCAGGAATTCGGCATCCGTGTGCTGCCGGTAGTGGCCGACGGCGCCGATGAAGCCGCCGTCAAAAACGTCGTGGCACAGGCTGTTGCCGAGTTTGGCCGCATCGACACGCTGATCAACAACGCCCAGACCTCGAAATCCGGCGTAATGCTGAAAGACCACACCAAGGAGGACTTTGATCTGGCGATATTCTCCGGCCTGTACGCTGCGTTCTTCTATATGCGTGAGTGCTATCCCCACCTGAAGGAAACCCACGGCTCGGTAATCAATTTTGCCTCGGGCGCAGGGCTTTTCGGCAAACTGGGGCAATCCTCCTACGCCGCAGCCAAGGAGGGCATCCGCGGTATGTCGCGCGTAGCCGCCGCCGAATGGGGCCCCGATGGCGTGCGCGTCAATGTCGTCTGCCCGCTGGCGATGACCGAAAGCCTGGCCGAATGGCGCGAGAACTATCCCGATCTCTTCGCCAAGACCATCCAGGGTATCCCTCTCGGCCGCTTTGCCGATCCGGAGCAGGATATCGGCCGTGTCTGCGTATTCCTGGCATCGGATGATGCCGGCTACGTCACCGGCGAGACCATCACCCTGCAGGGCGGCAGCGGCCTGCGCCCCTAAGCCTCATCGAAAGATAATCTACAACAAAGCGACCCGATATGGCAATCTGCCGCATCGGGTCGCTGTTTTTTAGTGAAGAAGTAAGGGTAAATAGTGAACAGCTTATTTTGTGACTATGATACCGCAGGCGGCCAGCTCATCCTCGGCCAGCTCGGCAAAGGGTCTGACCGGCGGCTGGACGTCATTATGCTCGCCCAGCAGCTTCTCCATCCAGACCATATTGTACCAGCGGCCAAATTTGCGCCCGCATTTGGCAAATTCACCCACCATACGGTAGCCCATACGTGTGTGAAAGGCGATACTGTTGCCGTTCAGATACTCGTCATCTACCTGCGGGCTGCCGATGCAGGCCTCGAGATTCTGAATATTCTGGCAGCGCGAGACCGCCTCCAACGCCTGATACAGCCTACGCCCCAGGCCGCCGCACCGCCGGTCCTGCTGCAGATAAATGCTGACCTCGGCCGCCCAGCTATAGGCCGCACGCCCCACAAAAGGCCCGGTGTAGGCATAGCCCAACAGCTCGCCGCCTGATTCTGCCACCAGATAGGGATAGCGCGCCAGCGTATGCACGATACGCCCGCGAAACTCATCCACCCCCGGCACTTCACACTCAAAACTGATGGCGGTATCGGTAACATAAGGCGCATATATCGCCAAAAGCCCGGCCGCATCATCCGGACGCGCCACACGGATATTTACATCTGTCATAATCATTCCCCCTGTCGGCGCCGCAGCCGCAGCGGCAGCCACAGCAGCAGCGAAAGTCCGACACCTGCCGCCACATCGATCACCGAATGCTGTTTGACGAAAACAGTGGAGATGCAGATGGCAAGCATCAATAGTATTATCAGCAGGCTGGCCGCCGGATGCCGCCGCATTTTGGCCGAGCCCAGCGTCACCAGCGCGATCGCCGCGGATATCGAACAATGCAGCGACGGGCAGACATTATTGGGCGGGTCGATCAGCCAGATCAGCTGCATCATACGGCACAGCAGATTATCCCCCACCTCGGCCGGGCGCAGCTCCAGCCCCGTCGGCCAGAAGAAATATATCACAAAGCTGATCAGCGCACCGCCGAAGATCACAAAACACAAATCAAAAAAATCCTGTCTGTCCACCAGCAGATACAGCAGCAGACCGCCCGGGAAAGCCAGAAACCACAGCGCATAAGGCACCGCAAACCACTCGACGAACGGGATCAGATCATCCAGTGCACTGTGAATGATATACTTCGGCTCGGATGTGATATTCAGACCGAAAAAAAGTATCAGATAAGCCGCCAACAACCCCGGCAGCAGCCAGGCGTGGCGATTGGCAGACAGCCATTTTCGCAATTCATTCCACATAATACCCAATTATAGCAAAAGCGGCACGGGAAGTCCAGTCCCGCGCCGAACCTGTCAGATTGCTGCCCGTGTGTGCTGCACCGCCGCCGACTTTGCAGGCTAACAGGTGACAGCCATCGCCAAGCTGCCGGGCGATAAAAACAAACGCCCGCGCACACGATACCAAGACGCAGCCCCAACGGGGCGAATCGCCGTGCATCGTATGCGCGGGCAAATAAATTTCGCAGGTTGTCGGGATGCGCCAACACAGCAGGCGCGGCACACCCCTACCAAAATCCTACTTATGATAAGGCTCGTGACGGTTGATCTTTACCGCGCGATAAATCTGCTCGGTCAATATCAGGCGCATCAGCTGGTGCGGAAAGGTAGCCGGGCCAAAGGAAAGCTGAAAATCTGCCCGCTGCAGCACCGCCGGGGAGAGCCCGCAAGAGCCGCCGATCACAAAGACCAGCTCCCGCCGCCCGGAGAACGTCCACTCATTCAGCTTGTCGGCCAACGCCTCGGAGGAAAGAGCCTTGCCCTTGATCGCCAATGCCACCACCAGCGCATCATCCGGCAGCTTGTGCAGCAGTGCCTCGCCCTCACGCTCCACAATGCGGCGGATATCGGCATCCGAAGCGTTCTGCGGCGCCGGGATATCCGCTACCTCCTGCACCGCCACCGGGAATACCGGTTTCAAACGCTTGAGATATTCATTGATGCCATCCTGCAAATAACGCTCTTTCAGGCTGCCCACCGCCAGAATACGGCAATTCATCGTCGATTCCTCCCACTCCCCGTCTGGGGGCTTACTCCTCCACCAGTTCCTGCAGAGTTACTTCCAATTCCAGCTTTTCCTGCCCGCGCATCACCGTGATCCGCACTATATCACCGATCTTATGCGCGAATATCTCGTTTTGCAGCTCGGAGTAAGTTTCGATCTCCACATCATCCACCGCAATTACGATATCATAATTCTCCAGACCGGCCTTGGCCGCCGCACCGCCCATAAAGGGGGCTATCATCACACCGTAATCAACCGACAGGTTGTTGTAATAGGCAATCTGCGGCGTGACATCGCTGATGATGCCTACACCCAGCGCCGGACGCAATATCTTGCCGCTGGCTATCAGCTCATCGCATATCGTCAGCACATCGTTGCTGGGGATGGCAAAGCCCATACCCTCGTAGCCGTCCATACTGATTTTGATGGTGTTGATGCCGATGACCTCGCCCGCGGCATTACACAGCGCACCGCCACTGTTGCCGGGGTTGATGGCGGCATCGGTCTGTACTACCGTCAGCACCGAGCCGCCGGATGTCGAGACCGAGCGGTTCAGGCCGCTGATCACGCCTTTGGTCAGCGAATTGGCAAAGTTCTCGCCGCCGGGATTGCCGATGGCGATGGCTGTCTCGCCCACCACCAGATCATCCGAATCACCGAATTTGGCCACCGTCAGGGCTTCATCGGTATCGATCTTTACCACTGCCAGATCGGTACGCGCATCGGTGCCCACTACCTCGGCAATATACGAATTACCGTTATAGAGCGTCACGCTGATCTTTTCAGCGCCCTCCACCACGTGATTATTGGTGATGATATAACCATCAGCCGAGTAAATGACGCCGCTGCCGGTGCTGGCCACCGCCTCATAGGTATCGCCGCCGGACCGGCTGTAGCTCCACGGGCTGTAAGTCATAAAAGTGCGTGCGTTCTGGATGTTGCTGATGAATACCACCGCCGGGGATACATTCTTGCCCACCGCGATGGAGTTCTCATCCGAGGCGCTGTCATCCGTCACCAGTGCCGGCGCGCCGCCGCCCGCAGCAGAGCTGCCGTCCGTGCTCAGGTTATTCATCATCGTCCGGTCATTCGCCGCCACGCTGCCGCCATCAGCGGCCGGCTGCATATTGGTGAACACCCAGCCGGATACCGCCGCACTCACCACCACACACAGCAGACAGCACAGCAGTACACCCTTTATACCCAGACCGCCGCGCTCTTTGCGCTCATCCCGGTCAAAATCCGAAAGATAGTTGTCCATAATAATACACCTCACATTATTTTTTATAAGCCGACCCTGCCGCCTGCCCTTTCGGGCACAGACCGCACCGGGCAGAAAAGCACTCCGGGCGGGCAGCGCATATGGTGCGCGCCCCCCCAAAACCTGCCCGGCAGTAAATACTGCATCCTGCTCAAATATTCCACACCCGGGACAGCCCCCGCGCCGGGGCTACCGTCAGCAGCTGCTCCGGATCGCCGCCGTGCCGGCGGATGACCTCCGCTACTTTGGCATAGGCCAGCTCCGGTGTGTTGTTGGTCTCGCTGAGATGCAGCAGCATCACCGGGAAAGGCTTCTGATACTGCAGCAGATTATCAAGCAGCCGTGCCGTCTGATTATTGCTCAGATGCCCCTCGTCACCGGCGATGCGCCTTTTGACCATCGGTCGATACGGGCCGCGCCACAGCATTTTGCGGTCAAAATTCGCTTCTACCATCAGAGCATCCAATCGCAGGCGGTTATTCCTGCCCAGCAGATTGCGGTATATATGCGGCGTCACGTGGCCGCAATCCGTCAGATACCCCAGCCGCTTGCCCTCGGCCGAGATGATAAAGCCTCTGGTCGGTGCATCGTGCGGCACGTCAAAGGTGCGTATCCTGATATCGCCTATCTGCATAGTGCCCTCCAGCGGGCGCAGATGCTTCAGCGGCAGCTCCTCCACGAATCTGTCCAGCCGCGGCCAGATATCCTGCACCGCATACACCGGCACACGATACGGCTCGCAAAACTGCGGCAGCCATTTTACGTGATCGCTGTGTTCATGAGTCACCAATATTGCATCGATATCCTGCGGGCGGATCTTTTGCTCCCGCAGGCAGCCCCGGATACGGCTGGCAAAGATGCCGGTATCTATCAGTATTTTGGTCTTGCCTGCCGCCACAAAAGAGCAATTACCCGACGAGCTGCTGGCGATCGTAAAAAACTGCATTCGTATTTTTCTCGCTTTTCGCTATTATAATAAAATCTTTATATTAAAAATATATGAACAACGGCAGAATTTTTCCTGATATATATTCTCCCGATATCAGAATGTGATGCACCGGCAGGAAAATTTTACCGCAGCAAATGCCAAGAGGACGCAAGCCCCAAAGCCCGCGTCCTCTTGGTAATAGCCAGGTCAACGAGCCTATCCTTACAGGAAAAGGGGCACGAATACCAGAGCGATAATAGTCATCAGTTTGATCAGAACGTTGATCGAAGGACCGGAAGTATCCTTGAAAGGATCGCCTACGGTGTCGCCGTTTACGGCTGCAGCATGAGCATCGGAGCCCTTGCCGCCGTGATGGCCGTTTTCGATGTATTTCTTGGCGTTATCCCAGGCGCCGCCGGCGTTACTCATCATAACAGCCAGCAGGAAGCCGGTAACCAGAGAACCGGCCAACAGGCCGCCCAGAGCCTCGGCACCCAGTACCAGACCAACAAACAGAGGAGCAACTACTGCCATTACAGCAGGAGCAACCATCTCGCGCAGAGCAGCGGTGGTGGAGATATCAACGCAGCGAGCGTAATCGGGCTTGGCCTTGCCTTCCATCAGGCCGGGGATCTCGCGGAACTGACGACGAACCTCGGTAATCATATGAGAAGCAGAACGGCCAACAGCCTGCATAGTCATAGCGGAGAACAGGAAAGGCAGCATGCCACCCAGGAACAGACCGATAACAACCATCGGGTTCATAATATCAATGGAAGCCACGCCTGCAGCCTGAGTATAAGCAGAGAACAGAGCCAGAGCAGTCAGTGCAGCAGAGCCGATAGCAAAGCCTTTACCGATAGCAGCGGTGGTGTTGCCTACAGCATCCAGGTTATCGGTGATCTCGCGTACGCTGTGATCCAGACCTGCCATCTCGGCGATACCGCCGGCATTATCGGAGATCGGGCCGTAAGCGTCAACCGCAACTACGATACCGGTGGTGGAAAGCATACCAACAGCAGCGATAGCGATACCGTACAGACCGGCGAAGTAATAAGCGGCAAAGATGCCGATGGAGATAACAACGATCGGCAGACCGGTGGAGATCATACCGGTAGCAATACCGGAGATGATGTTGGTAGCAGTACCGGTCTCGCAGGAAGCAGCGATGTCCTTAACGGGTTTGTACTCGGTAGAGGTGTAGTACTCGGTGATCTTACCGATCAGAGTACCGGCAATCAGACCGGCAACGCTGGCGATGAATACGCCCATATTGGTGTATGTATTAACACCGTCCGAGAAAGACTCGGGCAGGACGAATTTGCAGATAGCAAAGGTACCGATGATGGACAGTACGGTAGCTACATAAGTACCGGCATCCAGAGCCTTCTGGGGGTTTTTACCCTCGCCGGTGCGGACAAAGAAAGTACCGATAATGCTGGCGGCAATACCCCAGGCAGCCAGCAGCATGGGAACCATAACGCCCTCGCCGTTGGCACCGATAGCCATACTGGCACCCAGAGCGATAGCAGCGATAACAGAACCAACATAAGACTCGAACAGGTCGGAGCCCATACCGGCAACGTCACCTACGTTATCACCTACGTTATCGGCGATAACTGCGGGGTTACGCGGATCATCCTCGGGGATGCCGGCCTCGACTTTACCTACCAGGTCAGCGCCTACGTCAGCAGCCTTGGTATAGATACCGCCGCCAACACGGCCAAACAGTGCAACAGAGGATGCACCCAGACCAAAACCATTAACGATATCAGCCTGGCCGGGGAAGATCATAACGATAACACCCAGACCTACCAGACCCAGACCAACTACGCTCATACCCATTACAGCACCGCCGGAGAAAGCAACGCTCAGAGCTTTATTCAGACCGCTCTGGCTGGCAGCATTGGCAGTACGGGCATTGGCCTTGGTAGCGATACGCATACCGATATTACCTGCCAGGATAGAGCAGCAGGCGCCCACCAGGAACGGTACAGCGGTCAGGGGATTCAGACCCTCAGCGGTACCGCCGGTCAGCATACCGGCACCTACGATAACGATTGCCAAAGCAGCAATAAAAATCAACAGGGTTTTATACTGACGGCCCAGGAAAGCCATCGCACCCTCATGGATAGAATCCATAATCTCAACCATCTTTTCGTCACCGGGCGCTACAGAAGTCACACGCTTGGTCAGCACCATTGCGAAAAGCAGCGCAGCCAGACCGGCAACAACACACAGGGCAGGAGCCCCAATGCTTGCGTTCAACATTTTTTCCTATTCCTCCTAAAAGTTTTGTAAACCTGCAAAAATTTATCAGCCTGCTTCGATCATTCAGGATACTGTATCCCTCCGCCGCCGGCCGCCGGACTAAAAGATAGTCAGCAGCAGCGTCAGCGCGAAAAACAGCACCGCCGAACCGACCGAAAGCTTAGCAAGCAATTGATCAATACCTTTCTTCTTGCCAAAGAAAGATTCTGCCCCGCCTCCACCGCCGATAGCGCTGGCCAGGCCACCGCTTTTGCCGGACTGGAGCATGATGGAAATGATCAGCGCAATCGCGCAGAGCATCTGCAATACCATTACAACTGTGGTCATCATTTCACCTCCGCGTTTGAGTATGTATACCATCAATTTACATAACGATATTTTAAGCGCATTATATTTTAGCATATTTTAGTGCCCATAGCAAGCCATTTTCTTAACTTCCTACGCTTTTTTTATGATTTTTCAACGCCCAAAATGCCCGCCACGTCTGGACAGAGCCGACTTTTCCACCGAAAAAGACAAAGCGGCGGCAGGGCTGTGGAAAACCCCACAGTCGCTGCCGCCGTTTCGATCATTTTTTAATACCGGCAGGACAGTGCCGCCCACCCCACAGGAACAGCGGGCGGGGATACACCGGGAAATACCGCGCAGCACCACCCGGGAAAAACCGGCTTATTTCGTGCTGAAATACTCCCGCATACGCTGCATCGCGATAGCGGTATTCTCGTGGCTGCCAAAAGCCGTCAGGCGGAAGTAGCCCTCGCCCTGATTGCCAAAGCCGACACCGGGCGTACCGATGATATTCAGCTCCTCCAGCATCAGGTCAAAAAACTCCCAGGAGGTCATATTATTCGGCGCTTTCAGCCAGATATAGGGCGAATTATCACCGCCAAAACTGGTGAAGCCCAGCTCATCAAAGGTTTGCTTGATCAGGCGGGCGTTGGCACGGTAATAATCCAGCGCCTCAGCGATCTGCTGCCGCCCCTCATCGGTATAAACAGCCGCCGCACCTTTCTGCACGATGTAGGGTACACCGTTGAATTTGGTGATGTGACGACGATTCCACATAGCGTTCAGAGAGAACTCGCGCCCCTCGCTGTCACGGCCTTTGAGTACCTTGGGCACTACGGTAAAGGCGCAGCGGGTGCCGGTAAAGCCCGCAGTCTTGGAGAAGCTGCTGAACTCAATAGCACATTCCATCGCACCGGGTATCTCATAGATAGAGTGCGGCACATCAGGATCGGTGATAAATGCCTTGTAGGCAGCATCAAAGAGGATCAGCGCACCCTCACGGCGGGCGTAGGCCACCCATTCCTCCAGCGCAGCACGCGAAAGCACCGAGCCGGTGGGGTTATTCGGCGAGCACAGATACACGATATCCGCGTGCCACTCCGGCGGCTGCGGGCAAAAGCCGTTGGCTTCATTGGCAGGCAGCAGTTTGATCTCGCGCCCGGCCATAGTGTTGGTATCGATATATACCGGATATACCGGGTCAGGGATGGCCACCACATTGGCGACCGAGAAAATATCACCGATATTGCCGGTATCGCTCTTGCTGCCGTCGCTGACGAAAATCTCATCATCAGCCAGTTCGATGCCGTAGGCACGGTAATCATACTCGCGGATAGCATCTTTCAGGAAGGTATAGCCCTGCTCCGGGCCATAACCGCGGAAAGTAGCGGCATCGGCCATCTCCTGCACGGCCTGCTGCATGGCGGTGATGACGGCCGGGCACAGCGGCAGGGTCACATCACCGATACCCATACTGATGATCTCGGCCTCCGGGTGTGCCTCGGCATAGGCGGCACGCTTTTTGGCGATACGGGTGAAGAGATAAGTCTCCTCCAGCTTGTTGTAGTTTTCGTTAATAAGAACCATTTTATTTCTTCCTTTTTAATATAATCAGACGGGCGCACCAAGCCACGCCCGCCGGTACTGTCTATTATAGACTATCCCCCGGGCAGAAACAAGGCATCCGCCTCTTGTATTCATAACACATTCGGGAAGCACAAACCATCAGGCTGCCCCCGGCAATATACAGCCTGCACGAGCAGAGCAGCACACCCAAAAATCAGCGCGGCCTCTTATAGATCCGGCTCACCGCATTCTTCAGCTGCCGCCGTGCCTTCAGCCTCAGCGGCGCCGGCCGCGGCGTAGTACTATGTGCCTCCGCAGCATACCGGTAGACCTCCAGCAAATTGCCCGCCAGAGCCTCATAGCCTTTCTGCTGCACCGATTGCCGGGTAGATTCGCGCAAATCCGCCTGCTGCTGCGGGGTCATAGCCAGATAGGCATCCAGCTTGCGGCGCAGCTCGGCCGCATCGGCAAAGACGAAACCGTTTACGCCCTCCTGCACCTGATCGGCATTCAGCGGGTCGGTCTTTTGCAGCACCGGCAGCCCGGCGGCCATACCCTCCAGCATCGATATAGAGTTGGTGTCCGAAAGCGAAGCCGTGATATACAGATCACACAGCGCCAGCCAGGCCGGGATATCATCGTGCAGCACCCGCCCGGGCAGCAGCACACGATCGGTCACACCCAGATCGACAGCCTGCTGCATCAGCTCGGCACGCACCGGGCCGTCGCCGATTATCAGCAGCTTCACCCCATCATCGGGACCGACAGCCTCGGCCCACATATCTATCAGATCGTCACAGCTTTTCTCCCGCCCCAGACGACCGACGAAAACAGCATAACGCTGCCCGTCATCCAGCCCAAAGCGCGTACGGATATCCGCCACCTGCTCCTGATCGATAGCCTCGGGGGTAAACTTGTCCAGCTCCACCGGATTGGGGATGATACGCACCTGACGATCTATGCCCAGCGCATCCACGTATTCCTGGCATTTTTGCGAAGGCCCGGTGATGGCATCCGCAGCCTTGACATAGCGTGCGATAAAACGATGCGAAAGACTGCGCGCAGCCGGTACGAAAGGCGGCGGCGCAATATAATAAACGTAATCATCGTACATCGTATGCAGTGTGTAGACCAGCGGGGTATTATGCCGCTTGGCCCATTGCATACCAAAAAGCCCGATACCAAACTCGGTATGCAGGTGGATGATATCCGGGGCAAAATCCTCGATATAACGGGAGCGTTCAACACTCCACGGGACGGACAATGTATAACCATAGAATTTTTGGGAGACCAGCCCCGGGCAATACAGCACACCATCACGCAGCACGTGCCCGCCGTAGCTGTTATCACCGCAGACCACCAGTACCTCGTGACCCATACGCTCCAGCCCGACACGCAGGGCGTGGACGTGCGTCACCACGCCGCTGATGTTGGGCAGATAGGTCTCCGCGAAAAGAGCGATACGCATATTATCTCTTGCCGGCGCAGCCCAAAACGTGAATCATCTTGTGCGCCACTACTTCTTTGATAGCTGCCCGGGCAGGGGTCAGATACTGACGGGGATCAAAATGATCGGGATAGCCGGCCAGATGCTCGCGCACGGCAGCAGTCATCGCCAGACGCAGGTCAGAATCGATATTGATCTTGCAGACCGCCATCCCGGCAGCCTGGCGCAGCATATCCTCCGGCACACCGATAGCATCAGGCATAGAGCCGCCAAACTGATTGACCTTGGCTACGTACTCCTGCATTACCGAGGACGCACCGTGCAGCACGATGGGGAAGCCGGGCAGGCGGCGTTCTACCTCGGCCAGGATATCAAAACGCAGCTGCGGCTTGGTGCCGGGCTTGAATTTATACGCACCGTGGCTGGTGCCGATAGCGATAGCCAGCGAATCCACACCCGTCCGGGTGACGAACTCCTCTACCTGTGCCGGATCGGTATAAGAAGAATCCTCGGCGCTGACGTTGACATCATCCTCCACACCGGCCAGACGCCCCAGCTCACCCTCTACGGTAACGCCGAACTGATGGGCGTAATCCACGACCTCCTTGGTGATGCGGATGTTATCCTCAAAGCTGTGCTTGGAGCCGTCGATCATTACCGAAGTAAAGCCGCCGTCAATGCAGGCCTTGCAGATCGCAAAATCCTCGCCGTGATCCAGATGCAGCGCGATATCCAGCCCGGTATCCTCGATAGCAGCCTCTACCAGCTTCACCAGATAGGTATGCTTGGCATATTTGCGCGCACCGGCACTCACCTGCAGGATCAGCGGAGACTCGGTCTCCCTGGCAGCTTCGGTAATGCCCTGGATGATCTCCATATTGTTGACGTTGAAAGCACCGACGGCATAACCGCCCTCATAAGCTTTGCGGAACATCTCAGTAGTGTTGACAAGTGACATTTTGATAAACCTCCCTGTTGCATTTGTGTAAATTTTTAATTGCATACTGCTCTACGATCTCTTAATCAGCTACCCGGGCTATACCGGGCAATATATATAGACTATTCGGCAGACGCGCGCTTTATCCTGCCCCGGCGCCAAATTCTGCCGATATTCACAGCGATAATCCCCAGACTGTCTGCCTCAAAACAGAACGAATGGGTGATAGATACCGCCCGACTACGCACTCTCATCGTAATTATTCAAAAGAGATCTGGCTCCGCACCACCTTGCCCAGCACCCGCACCGAAGTCCGCGACATATCATATATCTGCGGCAGATGCGCCGGGTTGGTCGATTGCGGCATCAGCGTCACCGTATCGCCACAGCAGTAAAAACGCTTGACGGTGGCGTCATCGCCGTCGATCATCACCACCGCTATCTCCCCGTTCTCTACCATATCCTGCTTGCGGATTATCAGCACATTGCCATCAAAAATATGCGCGGCGTCCATACTGTCACCCTTTACCCGCAGCGCGAAATACTCGTCCCCGCCGCTCAGGTCAGTCGTGACGTAGCCCTCGATATGCTCATCGGCATAGAGCGGCAGCCCGGCAGCGATCCGCCCCAGTATTGGAATGGTGCGTGTCGGCTCATACGGCTGCAGCTCGGGCTGCTGCCACCCCATCAAAGCGGCAGGAGTCACACTCAGAGCCGCCGCCAGCCGCTCCACCTTGTCCGGCGGGATATTGGCGATAACCCCCGTCTCGTAGCGGCTGAGGGTCTGCCGGCTCACCCCCACCGCACCGGACAGCTCCTCCAGCGTCAGGCCCAGCTCGCGGCGGCGCTTCTTGATATTAGAGCCAATAGACATAACGATCACCTCAAAAAGAAATCAATAACGCAGGCAGCACCCGCAGCCGAAAATGTCCGCAGATGTCCGCCCTGTTACTATCATTATACCATAAATTACGCATTGTGCAACACATTTTGCAGAATTATTCCTACAAGGTACTTGACGTGCAACAAATTTAGTGTTATCATTTGGTACATAACAAGTAACAAATACCCGCGCCCGCAGCCGTCATTCAATAATTCGTGCGTCAAATGTGACAGGCTGCACCGGCGGGGACAACATAAAACGGCACAAACAGGAGGACAATATATGACCAAAGAAAAATTAGAGCAATATCGACAGATCTGCCGCGAGATACACGAGCTGGAGGAGGAAAAAACAGCCCTGGCCGCCGGGCACATCAGCGGCCTGCATCCTGCGGGCGAGCGCCGCAGCACCGGCCTGCCCGGCGACCCCACCGCCCAGACAGCCGCCCGCCTATGGGAGCTGAGCAAGGTACTGGCCGCCCGCCTGAATGAGCTGATAGCACTGCGTACCGAGATCGAGCAGGCAATCGACTGCCTGCCGCCGGACGAGCGCCGCATCATCCGCCTGTATTATGTCGAGGGACATTCGCTGGAGAGCGTCGCCGAGCTGGTGGGCTACAGCGTACGCCATCTGTGGCGCAAACGCCGGGATATAGAACAAAAGCTGCTGGCGGTGTGATCACAGGCCAACACCTGATCGATGATTGTGACGGTTTGAGCCTGCCGATCCGGCTCCCGCACGTTATTGCCACCCATAGCCATCCGGGGAGCGCGCACATTAACCTGCATCGCACGTTTATAACGTATGCTTTCTGCTTCCTCGGCAAAGACAAGCCAAACAACAAAAGCGATCGACGAATACACCCGCCGATCGCTTTACTATATAATATGCAGCAGTCGCATCCCTACTGCACCCGCTGCCACAGCAGCATATTGTCAACGAACTGTGCCGCCAGCCTGCCGCTGTCTTTCAGCCAGGCCAGATACGAGCGCACAGTACTCCCTACCAAAACATACTGCTCAAAATTCATCACCAGACCATACACAGCCGATCAACCTCCGTCGGCCAACAAATTCCCTCCATTATAGCATAACTATACCACAAACGACAACATAAGTCCCCGCCACCCCAAACAAAAAAAAAGCCTCACCCTTTTGGGTGAAGCATAAAAGAGCATAAAAAAATTCTGGCGGCGTCCTACTCTCCCAGGGAAAACCCAAGTACCATCGGCGCTAAGGAGCTTAACTTCTGTGTTCGGAATGGGAACAGGTGTGACCTCCTCGCTATAGCCACCAGAAACCTTTTAACTTATTCATCATACCAACAAATCCCTGGCAACCGCATAAATATCATCTTCTCATGAGCCTCAAAAGCATAACTCACAGGTCAAGCCCTCGACTTATTAGTACTGGTCCGCTAAAAACATTGCTGCTCTTACACTCCCAGCCTATCAACCAGATCGTCTTTCTGGAGTCTTACTACCT
>JAFQHB010000180.1 GCA_017398165.1 Bacillota bacterium | reverse complement strand
GTGTAAACGCGATACTGCACCATCCCGATTATCAGGGATGGATAATCGCCAACAATCAGGCGGAGATGGGGCGGGATTTTTGCCGGCACGGTGTCGAACACGCCTTTGACGTGGCGCGTATCGCATATGCTTTGTGGCTGGATAACGGCGGCAACCCGGTAGCACGGGATATCGTCTATGCGGCGGCGCTGCTGCACGATGTGGGGCGCTGGCAGGAATACGAGGATCCGACCGTAGATCACGCTGAAGCCTCGGCGGAGCTGGCGGCGCCGCTGCTGCTGGAGGTCGGGTATCATCCTATGGTGGCGGATGAGATAGTAAAGGCGGTGCGCCTGCACCGCAAAGGTGCGAGTGAAGGTCTGGCGCAGGTGCTGCACCGGGCGGACAAGCTCTCACGCCCGTGCTTTTTGTGTCCTTCGCGGCATAAATGTAAATGGCCGGCAGAGAAGAAGAATGACGACCTGTTGTATTGATGGGTGAGAGAGAAGTAGTGAAGAGTGAATAGTGAAGAAGCAGGGTTACTTGGGGATAGTGGCTTCTGGGGAATGGCTTCTATAGTTAGGATTTACATAAACAAATAGTTTTGAGGAGAGTACCACGCCCGGGAGTCCCCGTCGACCCACCCTCCCACCCCATTTGGTTTTTGCCCCGCTCGTGCAGGCTGGATGCTGCGCCCTTGCAGGGCTGGCATCGACGCTGCACGAGCGGGGCGAGGGAGGAAAGGCAAACTCAGGTTTCAGCAAACCCTAAGTCTGGAACTCTCAAAACCGCCACAGCCTGCGCGCAAGGCAGAAAACTTTCAATAAAAGGGTGGCAAGGAGCCCCGAAAGGGGCGGAAGTGCCCGCCTGTGCCCGTAAGGGTGCAAGGGTAGTGGGGCGACGGGGTCTTGCGGAAGAGGTACACTCAAAAAATCTCTTACGTTTAAGTACAAAAATGTTATAATAGTTTGTCTTTGTATATATTCAGAGTTTGTGTATAGATAGGGGTGTGCTGATATGGTGGAGAATGAACAGATGCTGCCGGGCGGCGAGGCTTTTAATCTGACCTGGCTGGATGGGCGCGGCACGATTGCGGATATCCGCGGTGAGATGGCAAAAATCGGTGTGGGTGATTATGCGGCGGCGTATATGGCTGCCAAAGCAGAGTTTTTCGTCTTTCGGGCGGAAAACCTGCGTGCCCCGGCGGCAAATATTCTGAAGCAGGAGTTTCTCTCTAAAGGAGGGGAGGTGGCGGTGCATCCCCGGGTGATAGTGGGGGATATCGAACGCTCGGCGGTGATAATGATGGCGACGCGGGCGCAGTACCGCCGGATATGTGCCGGGCTGAAGCGTCAGCAGTTTGGTTTGCCGCTGCTGGCGGAAGAGCTGGAGCAGGCACTGTGTAATATACGCCGGGCGGAATGGCGTATGGCGCTGCCCGGCGGGCGCGAGATGGTGCTGACTGACCGTCCGGCCATTATGGGGATATTGAACGTCACACCGGATTCGTTCTCGGACGGGGGGCAGCATGAAGGTGTGCCGGCGGCACTGCAGGCGGCAGAACAGATGCTGGCCGATGGCGCGCTGATGATCGACGTAGGCGGCGAATCGACCCGCCCGGGGCATCAGCAGATAACCGAGGATGAGGAGATCGCCCGTGTGGTGCCGGTGATACAGGCACTGCGCCGGCGGACGGATGCGCCGATCTCGATAGATACTTACAAGCCGCGGGTGGCGCGGGCGGCACTGGCAGCCGGTGCGGATATCATCAATGATATTTGGGGTCTGCAATATCCCGGTGATGCCGGGCACGAGATGGCGGCACTGGCGGCGGAGTACGGCTGCCCGGTCATCGCGATGCACAATCAGCAGGGCACGGTGTATGGTGAGCGGCCGATTGGCAGCGGCATCCCGGGGGATCTGATGTCGGACGTGGCGTATTTCTTCCGCCGGTGCCGGGTGATAGCACGGGAGGCCGGGATGAGCGACGATCAGCTGATATTCAATATTGGATTCGGCTTTGGCAAGGATCACGCGCAGAATATGGAGGTTTTGGCACGGGTGAGTGCGCTGCGTATTCTGGGGCGGCCGCTGCTGGTGGCGGCATCGCGGAAATCAACGCTGGGTGAATTGACCGGGCGGCCGGTGGATCAGCGGGTGGTGGCCACAGCGGCGACTACGGCGGCTGCGGCTTTATCCGGTGCGGCGTTGGTGCGGGTACACGATGTCGCGGAGACACGGGATATACTGCGGGTCTGTGCAGCGATGGGTGCAAAATAAGGATACCGCTGCCGCGGGCTTGTCCGTATTTCCATCGGGATGGATTGCGGTTCTGTGAGGGTATATTCTTCAAGAGATTTTATTGCAAGATTTCATTCTAAGAAAAATAGGGAGAAAGTGTAAAAAATGTTTAATGACATAAGCCATCAGGACAAGATCATTTTGCCGGAGATGGTGTTTCGGGCCTGCCATGGGGTATTGGCTCAGGAGCAAGCTGTGCCGCAGGATTTTCGGGTGGCGGTGGAGCTGATAACCGATACCGCACCGGCGGCCGAGAGTGACGAACTGGCTGATACCGTGGATTACGGCGAGGTATACTGGCAGGTAAAGGGCATTATGGAAGGCCGCCCGCACCGGCTGCTGGAGAGTCTGGTATCGGAGATTGCCGAGGCTGTGCTGCAGGATGAGCGTATCGCCGCAGTGACAGTACGGCTGGAGAAAGTGTCGGCTCCGGTGGATGGCGGCATCCGTGCGATATTGGAGATAACCCGTACGGGAGCAGATTATGGTATCTAAGACATCTGAAATATCCAAAGCATATAAGGCATATTTGGGGCTGGGCACCAATCTGGGTGACCGCGAGGCCAATCTGGCGGTCGGGCACAAATTGCTGAACGAGCGGGGTGTGCGCGTGCTGGCAGCATCCTCAATATATAGCACTGCGCCGTGGGGCGGTGTAGAGCAGCCGGATTTTCTGAATCAGGTAATCCGGGTCGAGACAGAGCTGCCGCCGGAGGAGCTGCTGCGGGTCATTAAGCAGATAGAGGCGGATGCAGGGCGGACTCCGACAATTTTTTGGGGGCCGAGGGTGCTGGATATTGATATTTTACTGTATGATGAGTTGACATTTGCCTCAAAAGGGCTTACAATTCCGCATAGAGAGATAAAAAACCGGGCGTTTGTCCTGGTGCCGCTGGCAGAGCTGGCCCCCGGGCTGGTATTGCCGGACGGCAGCCGGGTGGACGTATTGTCGGCAGCTTTGCCGCAGGCAGAGAAAGACGGCGTCAGGCTTTGGCCCGGCGGGGACAAGCCGGTGAAAGAGTGAGGGGGAAAAGGAAATGGAACTGATCAAAACTGTCGAAGAAATGGCGGCATTGGGTGCCAAGCTGCGTGCCGCCAATACCAAGGTCGGTATCGTGCCTACTATGGGCTATCTGCATGAGGGGCATCTGGCACTGGCCAAGGAAGCTGTCGCCAATAATGACGTGGTGGTGATGAGCATTTTCGTCAATCCCATTCAGTTTGGGCCGACGGAGGATCTCGATCAGTATCCGCGCGATCTGGCGGGCGATATGGCCAAGGCCGAGAGTGTTGGTGTGGATTACGTCTTCGCACCGCAGCCGGCTGATATGTATCCGGCGGGGTATGCTACATCCGTTGATATGAAGATCGTGACAGAATCGCTGTGCGGCGCCAGCCGCCCCGGGCACTTCCAGGGTGTGTGTGCCGTTATTATCAAGCTTTTCAATCTGGTACAGCCGACCAACGCTTACTTTGGCCAGAAAGACGGCCAGCAGCTGGCAGTGATCCGCCGTCTGGCGGCAGACCTGAATATGCCGGTGAAGATCAACGGCGTGCCCATTGTGCGTGAGGCTGACGGCCTGGCCAAGAGCTCGCGCAACGTATACCTGGATGCTGATTGCCGCAGCCAGGCAGTGGTGCTGAATCAGAGCCTGCAGGTGGCCAAGCGTATGTATGATGCCGGCGAGCGTGATGCCGGGCTGATCAAGGCTGCCGTGCGCGCACATATCGAGACTGCGCCGCTGGCCGAGGTAGAATACGTGGAGCTGGTGGATGCACTGACCATGCAGCCGGTGTTGCGCCCGGAAAGCCAGGTAATGCTGGCACTGGCAGTGCGTTTCAAAACGACACGTCTGATCGATAATATTTTGCTGGGCGAGGATGACTGACCCGGGGAGGAGATAAAACGATGCGTAAGCTGCTGATCGTGGTAGATTATCAAAAAGATTTTGTGGATGGTGCTCTGGGGTTTGCCGGGGCGGAGGCATTGGATGCTGTGATTGCTGCCAAGATACGTGAGTATCGGGCCGATGGTGCGGATATCGTGGTGACTCTGGATACCCACGGCGAGGATTATGACAATACCCAGGAGGGGCGCAAGCTGCCGGTGCCGCATTGTCTGCGCGGTACTGAGGGGTGGCGTCTCTACGGCGAGACTGCCGCATTGTGCGAGGACTGCCGTGCTTTTGAAAAGCCGACCTTTGGTTCGGCACAGCTTTTTGATTATCTGCGCGAGGGTGATTTCGACCAGGTAGAGCTGTGTGGGCTGGTCAGCAATATTTGTGTGCTGTCTAATGCGGTGCTGGCCAAGGCGGCGCTGCCCGAGGCTGAGATCATCGTGGATGCGGCGGCTACCGCAGCGGCTGATCCTGATATGAACAAAAAAGCGCTGGATGTGCTGGAAGGTGTGCAGATCACGGTAATTAACAGAAACGCTAATTAGCAGAAAATAGTTGCGAAAAAGCCTTGCAATTATCAAAAAATAGTGTATACTATTGTAGGATGGCGGACAATGTGTTGTCTGCCTGTTTTCCGGCGAGTAAAATGGGGTCAAGCCCCGACTATGGAGGTATTAAACCGAAATGAATCTCACCATGATGAAATCCAAACTGCATCGTGTGACGATCACCGAGGCCAACCTGAATTACGTTGGCAGCATTACTATCGACGAGGAGCTGATGGCTGCCGCTAACATCCTGCCCAATGAGCAGGTGCAGGTGGTGGACAACAACAACGGCGCGCGTTTGGTCACTTACGCTATCCCCGGCCCGGCCGGCTCGGGCGTGATTTGCCTGAATGGCTCTGCTGCGCGTATGGTGCAGCCTGGCGATATCGCTATCATCATGACATATGCTACCATGTCTGAGGAGGAGGCACGCACCCACGTACCCACCGTGGTATTGGTCGATGCCAACAACAAAATGACTGAGAAGCTTTCGGAGCGCCACGGCGATATTCGCTAAGCGGCTGGGGCATAGATACAGTCATTAAAGAGTCATTAAACTGATTTGATACTTACAGAGAAGAGCGGGTCGTGATCCTTTATTGGGATTGCGGCTCGTTTTTTTCGTGCGCCGATTTGGCTGAATCGGCGGTTTGTCCGCAGTGGGTAATGGCGTTTGGGGCAGTTGGTGCATAAAATACAGTGCGGCGTTATCCGCCGAGGCGGTGCAAGAGAGGAGTTTTGGGTATTATGCGAATTTATCTGGATAACAGCGCCACCACCTGCCCGTATCCTGATGTCGTGGCGGCGATGAGTGAGAATATGCTGGAGAATTGGGGCAACCCCAGCGGCATCCACAGCTTTGGGCGGGATGCCTATGATGCGCTGCGCTGCAGCCGCGAGCAGGTGGGCACACTGCTGAATGCCGACCCGGATGAGATATATTTTACCTCCGGCGGTACGGAGGCAGATAATATTGCGCTGCGTGGTGTGGCACAGCGTTTTGAGCGCGGGCATATCATCACCAGCAGTATCGAGCATCACGCAGTGCTGGAAAGCTGTCGCTGGCTGGAGCAGCAGGGCTTCAGCGTGACTTATCTGCCGCCGGATGCCGACGGGCGTGTGAGCTGCGGTCAGGTAGCGGCGGCATTGCGGCCGGATACGCTGCTGGTGAGCATTATGCACGCCAATAACGAGATAGGCTCTATGCAGCCGATTGCCGAGATCGGGCGGCTGCTGGCGGGCAGCGGGGTGCTGCTGCATACCGATGCGGTGCAATCAGTGGGCAAGGCAGAGGTCGATGTGCAGAAGCTGGGTGTGGATATGCTGACGCTGTCCGGCCACAAGATCAACGGACCCAAGGGTGTGGGGGCGCTTTTCGTGCGGCATGGGGCGGATATCGAGCCGCTGCTGCGGGGCGGCGGGCAGGAGCGTGGCCTGCGCAGCGGTACCGAGAATATGCCGGGCATCGTGGGGCTGGGCGTGGCTGCCGGGCTGACGCATCAGCGTTGGCAGCAGCAGGCGGCACAGGCACGGCTGGCCTGCAGCACCTTTTGGCAGGATCTGCAGGGGCGGCTGGATGGGGTGACGGTGAACGGCGGTATGGAGGATCGGCTGGCCGGGAATTTGAATCTCAGCTTCGCAGGGGTGGAGAGTACGTCGCTGCTATTGCTGCTGGATATGGCGGGTGTGGCGGTGAGTGCGGCCTCGGCCTGCAGCTCGGGCAGTGGTGCGCCTTCGCACGTTTTGCAGGCACTGGGGCTGGATGAGCAGCGGCTGCGCAGTGCGGTGCGGCTGAGCTTTGGCTGGCAAAATACCGTGACGGAGGCGCATGCCGCGGCAGAGATATTTGCCGATAAGGTGAGCCTGCTGCGGGCGGCAGAATGAGATTGAGCATTCGGGCGGAGAATACGATGCGGGGTGGTGAGTATGCGGAGCATTGGGCTGTTGCTGGCATTGGGGCTGCTGGTGCTGCCGGCGGTGGTGTGCTGCTGCGCCGGGGGCTGGCAGCTATTGGCCGGGGCGCCGCCGCTGGTATTGTGGCTGTGGCTGGCGCAGCAGGCGGTGCGTGCGGGCAGGGCCGGTTATGGTGCTGATTCGGAGAGTGACGAATACGTATGAGCAAATGCCGGTATTCAGGGCAAATATTCTGGCCAGGTATAGAAAGGGCTGCGGCGTGGTATGATGTCCTTTAGCAGGGGGTGACCCGCTGATAGTGACGCATAAGCAACGCAAAGGAGCCGATGTATGATGACTGAAATGACTGAAAACACGTATAGCGAAAACATATTGACCGGAGCGGTAAAAACTGCGGGCACACCGGGTGCTGCCGATAAGGCAGACAGACGATTTGAGGCCGCTGTGGCAGCGGATAGCCTGCCGGCCGGGACTTATACGCTGAATCTGCAAAACAGCGCCGGCAGGCTGGCTTTGCGGCCGCTGACGGGTATTGGCAGAGGACGTGGCAGGTGGCTGCGGGCGCTGGTGCTGCTGTGTGTGATAGCGTTGGCCGGGCTGGGTGTTTTCCTGAGCATATCCGGCAGCCCGGTGACGGCGGAGGAATTGCCTTTTCGTCTGCATATCATCGCCAACAGTGATAATGCGGCCGATCAGACGCTGAAGCTGCAGGTGCGTGATGCAGTGGTGGAGTATCTGACGCCGCTGCTGGCCGGGGTGCAGACGCGGGCTGAGGCGCGGCAGATCGTAGAGGGCGAACTGGCGGCGCTGCAGGGGCTGGCGCAGGGAATATGCCGGGAGTATGGTTATGGTGCGGTGGCCGAGGTAGGGACTTTTGACTTCCCGCCCAAGCGTTATGGGGCGACAGTACTGCCGGAGGGGGAGTATCAGGCACTGCGTATCGTGCTGGGGGATGGTGCGGGTCATAACTGGTGGTGTGTGCTTTTCCCGCCGCTGTGTTTTGTGGATGAGTGCGGCGGGGCGGTAGCTGCGGATGCCGGGGATAGTGCGGATAATGCCGATGGTTCGCTGCGGCAGGGGCAGCGGGTGGTGCGATTAAAGATGGCGGAGATATTTGATCGTGCGGGGTAGGAAACTTATAGTTGGGTTTGATGTGATCACGTTAGTTTTGGGGAGAGCATCACGCCCGGGATTCCCCGTCGCCCCGCCCGCTACCCTTTCGGGCACTTCCGCCCCTGTCGGGTCTCCTGGCCACCCTTTTATTGAAAAGTTTTACCCCACTCGTGCAGGCTGGATGCTGCGCCCTTGCAGGGCTGGCATCTGCGCTGCACGAGCGGGGTGGGGAAAGAATTTATAGATATGATTATTACAAACC